>CANKGM010000216.1 GCA_947481355.1 Chitinophagaceae bacterium | reverse complement strand
CCCCATATTTGATGAAAAAAACACATCTTTTAGGCCATCGTTATTGAAATCGCCAATCCCTACTCCAGCTCCGTTATAGAAATATTCGAATGTGAGAATATTGAGTTTTTCATCCTCTTTGATCTCATTCGTAAACGAAATACCAGATTGTTCTGTTGGTATTAATTCAAAAAGCGGTGGTGTGGTGTTTTTTTGATGGCAGGCAAAAAATAGGAGTCCTAGGGCGATAGAAATTGAAATGTATTTTAGCCTCAATGCCATGAGAAAACGTTGTTTCAGCTAAGTTAACTATTTCATGAGTACGCTCACTTGAAGAGGAGGTTTTACTAGATTGAATTTTTGGTAATGATATATCTAGTTGGGGTATATGTAATTTAAATTTTGCTTTGGTCACATTTTTCTATCATGAAAGATTATTAAAAAATGTTAAAAAGTCTACTCATTTTATAGAATAAGTATTTACTTTTGCCTACCAAAATGGTAGAGTTCTATTTTTATTGCTGTAAATCAATTGTTTACATAAATAATTGTGTTGATTATTACAGTCGAATAGGTAGATTTCTGCGATTTATTTTTCTATTTTAATTTTTATAGTGTGGGTAATAGGTCAACGTATATAAATAAAGTCTCTCAACTTATTCATCCTGAAGACATTACAAAAAGTATCAGCAATTTAGTTGATGCATATTCAGGGGAGGTTGTCTTTTCAACGAGTTTTAGTTGGGAGGATCAATTGATTAGTGATATCATTTTCAAGCTTGGCATCAATGTAGATGTATTCACATTGGATACTGGGCGATTGTTTTCTGAAACATATAGTACGTGGAATAATACGGTTGGATTATATCAAAAGAAAATTCATGCCTATTACCCCTCTGCTGATGCATTAGAGGAGTTTGTGGTTGAAAAAGGTCCAAACTCTTTTTATGAATCGGTTGAGAACAGAAAGCGTTGTTGTGCCATTCGTAAAATTGAGCCATTGCAGCGTGCGTTGAAGGGTAGATCTATTTGGATCACTGGAATTCGGGCAGCGCATTCTAATGGCAGAAGTGATATGCCTTTGGTAGAATATGATGCAGTGAATGACATCATTAAGTATCATCCATTATTGCATTGGACTACTGAAGAGGTTACCAATTACATTAAACTTCATGATATCCCCTATAACCCGCTTCACGACAAAGGATTTGTAAGCATTGGTTGTTTGCCTTGTACAAGAGCTATTCGTCCTGGTGAGGATTTTAGGGCCGGTCGTTGGTGGTGGGAAGAGAGTGATAAAAAGGAATGCGGTTTGCATGTACATGATCCCCATACACCAAGTGATTCAATTATTAGTAATTCTCCAATAGATAAATCGTAGAATATGAGTAACCATCATCTAAATTATTTGGAGCAATTAGAAGCGGAAAGCATACATATATTTCGTGAAATTGCGGCACAGTTTGAAAGACCTGCGCTATTATTCAGTGGAGGTAAGGATTCTATCACGTTGGTGCATCTTGCTAGAAAGGCATTTGCTCCTGGTAAAATTCCTTTTCCCTTAGTGCATATCGATACGGGTCATAATTTTCAAGAAGCCCTTGATTACAGAGATGCCATGGCGGCTAGTATTGATGCAGATCTTATCGTCCGAAAAGTAGAGGATACGATTAAGGCTAAAAGTTTAACGGAGGCCAAAGGAAAATTTCCAAGTAGAAATTGGCTACAGACATACACTTTATTGGATACGATTGAAGAATTTAAATTTGATGCGTGTATTGGTGGAGCGCGAAGGGATGAAGAGAAGGCAAGAGCAAAAGAACGTATTTTTTCTGTTAGGGATGATTTTGGTCAATGGAATCCAAAGCTTCAGCGTCCTGAATTATGGAATACATATAATGGAAGAATTAATAAAGGGGAGAATGTTCGCGTGTTCCCAATAAGCAATTGGACTGAATTAGATATCTGGAATTATATCAAGCATGAAAATATACCTCTTCCCTCTATCTATTTTTCACATGAACGTGAATTGATTGTACATGAAGGTCAGTTAGTTGCACTCTCTGATTTTGTGTTGAGGGAATCAACAGATGTAATTGTAACAAAGCGTATACGATATAGAACTGTAGGTGATATGACCTGTACAGCAGCAGTTGAATCTAATGCAGTAACATTAGATGAAGTGATAAGTGAAATTACAGCAGCTAAAATAAGTGAACGTGGAGAAACAAGAATTGATGATAGGGTTACTGAGGCTGCCATGGAAGATAGAAAGAAGAACGGGTATTTTTAGTTAGCAACGTAATAATACAAGCGTTTAATTTTTAAGCGTGTAAAGAAAAAAAGAATGGATATTTTAAGATTTATTACAGCAGGTAGTGTTGATGATGGCAAAAGCACATTGATTGGGCGTTTGCTCTACGATAGTAAAAATATTTTAATTGATCAACTTGAGCAATTGGAAAAGCAGACTAAGAATAAAGAGGCTGGTCCAATTGATCTTGCATTGCTTACGGATGGTTTACGTGCAGAGAGAGAACAGGGTATTACCATTGATGTTGCCTATAGGTATTTTTCTACTCCGAAGAGAAAGTTCATCATTGCTGATGCACCTGGACATGTTCAGTACACTAGAAATATGATTACCGGTGCATCAAATGCTAGTTTGATTATTGTATTAGTTGATGCGCGTCAGGGTGTAGTAGAACAAACGAGAAGGCATTCTATTATAGCTTCTCTTTTGAAAATTCCACATGTAGTAGTGGCTATAAATAAAATGGATTTAGTTGATTTTTCAGAAGAGGTATATAAAAATATTGTTGCTGATTATGCATCTGTTGCTGCACAACTCGGATTGAACGATATAACCTATGTTCCCATCAGTGCATTGCAGGGGGATAATATAGTTGATGCCAGTACTAAAATGGAATGGTATACAGGCAAGCCATTGCTTCAATTACTAGAAGAAGTTAGCATTGATGAGGATATCAATTTAACTGATCCTAGATTTCAGGTTCAATTTGTAATTCGTCCTCAAACAGAAGATTTGCATGATTATCGAGGTTATGCAGGGAAGGTTATAAGTGGTGTTTATAGGAAAGGAGATGCAGTAACTATTTTACCAGCGGGCATTGAAACGCGTATTTCAAAATTGGAAATTGCAGGAGAAGAAGTTTCTGAAATTTTTGCTCCACAAAGTGCCACCATACTTCTTGCTGATGATATTGATATTAGTAGAGGTGATTCAATCGTGAATACTAATAACCTTCCTACTACACTTAACGAACTTGACGTATTGTTATGTTGGATGGATGATAAACCATTACAGTCTGGCAATAAATATTATATCCAACATAATAGTCAATTACAACGAGCTATTGTTAAAGAGATAGCGTATCGAATTGATGTCAATACGTTGGAGCATCAATCAGTTGAGGGACAAGTGAAATTGAATGAAGTGGTTAAAGCTAAGATCAAGACTTCTTCTCAATTGGTATTTGATTCATATGAAAAATTGAGAGCAAACGGAAGTGCTATTTTAATTGATGAAACGAGCAATAGTACTGTGGCAGCTGTTTTATTCATTTAGTAATAGTATAGGAAATTTTATAAAATATATTGAGGATGAAAGGGAAAATAATTTTGGCTGGAGCTGGACCTGGAGACGTTGAGTTGATCACACTTAAACTTCAACGAAGATTAGCGTCTGCAGATGTTATTCTCACAGATCGTTTAGTGAATCCTGATATTATTAGTCAATTTGCAAATCCAACTGCTGAAATTATTCTTTCCGGAAAGCAGGGATACAATGATGCATCATATACCCAGGAAGAGATAAATGACTTGATGATTAAGCATGCATTAGACGGGAAGAATGTACTTCGATTGAAAGGTGGGGATGTGGCATTTTTTAGCAATGTATTGGATGAGTTAATTGCTATTGAACAACATGAGATTGAATTTGAAATTATTCCCGGGATAACTGCTGCTTCAGGTGCATCGGCCTATTCAGGTATACCCTTAACAGGACGAGGGTATGCACAAGGAGTACGATTTTTAACATATAATCCAAACATCAATTATACTCAAGAAGGTTGGAAGCAACTTGCTACAAGTAATGATACCCTCGTATTTTATATGGCGGTAAAAAATATATGTGGCTT
>CANKGM010000215.1 GCA_947481355.1 Chitinophagaceae bacterium | reverse complement strand
GACAGCTCGACTGGCATTCAAATCGCCTAATTCTTTAGCCAAATTACCGTATGATGTAGTTTGTCCATATGGTATCTTCTGGAGTTTTTTCCATACGTTTTGCTGAAAAAGAGTACCCTGTAGGGTAATAGGAATATCAAATCTTGTTCGAATTCCCTGAAAATACTCATTTAATTGGCTCCTGACGATTTTAACAACGTTATGATTATTCGAGCTAGGAGCATAATTTTCGCTCAGTGTTGAGGAACTTACTATATCCGCAAAGTGTAATGAAATTAGTTCAGTGGTATTATGAACAAGAATCATTTCTCCTATAGGAGTTTCTATTTTGAAGGAATACACCTCATTATCCAATTTTACATCCATTTTCAACCGACTTTGTAGGTTCAAGTAGGATTACTTTTCCTTCAGTATCGTATACTCCTAAGACAAGGCATTCGCTAAAAAAATTGGCAATTTGTTTTACGGGGAAGTTAATTACAGCAACAACTTGCTTGCCAATTAATTCATCTACTTGATAATGATGTGTAATTTGGGCGGATGACTTTTTTATACCTATTAAACCAAAATCAATTTCTAATTGGAAGGATGGTTTTACCGCTTTTTCAAATGGTTTTGCAGATAGAATTGTACCACATCGGATATCAATTTTTTCGAAGTCTGACCAACTAATTTCCATATATTTCTATTATAGAGCTTGATATTTTTGGGCTAGTTGGAATAGATCATTACTACGTATGATTTCTCCATTTTTTTTCTGAATTTTAGCTAATTCTTTAATCCACTTGCTGATATAACCCTTATTGGATGAAGGTTCTATGGCATTAATCGTAGGAGATTCAGAAATCTTGTTTAAATAAATTTCAATATCTGAATGGGTATAAATTTGACCGCTTATAGGATCTATAAAAAAAAGAATTTCTTCCTCTTCATGAATAGTGTAAATATTTTTCTCTGTAAAATATCCAATTAAATGTTGCCCAGGAATATCGATGGGTCTAATGGGTAAATTCAGTAAGTCTGCTACTATGATATAAATAGAACCCATGGAAAGTGCGTTTCCGCTTTTTCGAATTAGCAAATTTGTTAAACCAAAATTAGAATATTGAGAATTGGCTATTTCGTGGCATTTAAATTTGTAGTAGGAGAAGAATATTTTGTTGAAGATATTTACAACCTCAAGTGGAGTTAAATAATCATTTATTTCTAACCAAATACTTCTTTTTATTTTTTCAATTTCGAATTCAAGAGCTTCGATTTCTGTTGTTTGGTCAATGAATTTTGAAAGAATAGTACTAGCTTCTTTTAAGCTTGTTTCTGAGGTGTTTTCCCATTTTTCGAGTGAACTTTTTAAGGTGGAAAATGAAACTTCGTAAATGATTGAATCTATTTTACTGCAAATTGAATCATCATGGGAAAACTCTTTTTCTTCAGTTAAAATGGGGATTACTGATTCTCCTAAAGCAATGAATTTTTGTGTAATAGAAATAAATATTTCTTCATCGGGGTCATCAATCAAATTGATCAATGCAAGTATTTCACCTGATTTGTTCAACATCTTCAAATATATCTGTTTATTTCTTCTTTGCTCTTCGTTTACCTTTTGAAGGGTTTGCGATAGCATATTCAATCATTTGTTGAACTTCTTCAATGGTTAGGTCTGGAGTATTATCTTGTTTTTCTTTTGGAATAGGGAAATTTCGAAGTCCTTTTTTTATGTAATTGCCATACGGACCTTTCAATAATTGTATTTTTTCTTTTTCAAATACCTTGATAGTTCTTTCGTTTTTAGCTGTTCTTTTTTCTGCAATTATTGGTGTTGCTTCTTCAAGCTTGACCTCATATGGGTCAAATTCTTTAGGTAAAGAATAGAATAATTTATTATGAGCTATGTATGGACCAAAACGTCCAATATTAACTTGAACTACCTCATTCTCAAATTCCCCCAATACTCTCGGCAGTTTGAAAAGTTCCATGGCGTCTGCCAATGTAATAGTTTCAATACTTTGGTCAGTTTTTAATTTTGCAAAACGAGGCTTTTCTTCTGTGTCTGCTGTTTCGCCAATTTGCACCATGGGGCCATATTTGCCCATTCGTGTTATTACTTTTTTACCAGTAATGGGATCTACACCTAGGTCACGTTCACCGCTAATGCGTTCAGCAGTTTCCATGGTTTGATCTACTTCTTTTTTGAAAGGAACGTAAAAGTCTTTTAGCATCTTACTCCAATCTTCTTTACCCTCAGCTATATGGTCAAACTCACTTTCTATTTTTGCTGTAAATCCATAGTCCATTACATTTTGAAAGTGGACTAATAGGAAATCATTGACAACAGAGCCTAGGTCGGTAGGGAATAACTTTGACTTTTCCGCGCCAGTATTTTCTTGTTCGGTTACTTTGACGATTTTGTCATTCTTGAGTTTAAGGACTCTATAGTCTCTTTTAACTCCTTCTTTATCTCTTTTTTCAACATATCCTCTTTTTAGAATGGTAGAAATAGTTGGGGCATAGGTTGAAGGTCTTCCAATTCCAAGTTCTTCTAATTTTTTTACTAGAGAAGCTTCTGTAAATCTAGGTTGTGGCCTTGAAAAGCGCTCAGTGGAGATCAATTCACTTAAGGTTAGAACCTGTCCCTTTTCTAGTGGAGGTAACATACCTTCCGTATCGGCCTCTTCATTTTCATCTTCTTCGTCTTTACTTTCATTATATACCTTCAGAAATCCATCAAACTTTAAGACTTCACCCTCTGCTTGTAATTTTTCTTGATTTGTTGAAATGCTTATTTCAGCTGTAGTTTTTTCTAGTTCAGCATCTGACATCTGAGATGCCATAGTGCGTTTCCAGATAAGATCATACAGACGTTGGGCATCAGCAATGTCAACTTGCGACTTTTCCATATAGGTAGGCCTTATGGCTTCATGTGCTTCTTGTGCTGATTCGTTTTTATTTTTATATTTTCTGATTTGAAGATATGGTTTGCCATAACTATTCGTAATCTGCTTCGAAATATCATCCATTGCAGTTTGACTTAAGTTTACACTATCAGTCCTCATGTATGAAATATGTCCTGCCTCATAGAGCTTTTGAGCAAGTATCATGGTTCTACTTACGCCATATCCAAGTTTTCTACTTGCTTCTTGTTGTAGGGTAGATGTTGTAAACGGGGCTGCTGGTGTTTTTTTACCAGGCTTTTTAACAACGTTTTCTACTTGATATTTTGCTCCAATGCAGGATTGCAAAAATTTCTCGGCATCGTCAGCTGTATTTTTTTTGCTGCCTTCGCTTTTGAAAATGATGTTTTTGCCATTGATATCTTTTGCCTGAAATAGGCCTTCTATTTTAAAACTACTTATTGCCTTGAATGAATTAATGACTCTTTCACGTTCAACTATTAGCCTAACCGAAACACTTTGAACACGCCCTGCACTTAGGTTGCCACGCATGCTCATCTTTCTCCATAAAATTGGAGATAATTCGAAACCCACAATTCTATCTAGAATCCTCCTAGCTTGTTGTGCATTAACCAAATTCATGTCAACTGTCCTGGGTTTTTCAACCGCAGACTGAATTGCTGGCTTTGTGATTTCATGAAAAACAATCCGTTTTGTGGTGGCCGGATCTAGGCCTAATACTTCGCAAAGGTGCCAACTTATAGCTTCTCCTTCACGGTCTTCATCCGTAGCTAACCAAACTTCTCCAGACTTTTTAGCAAGCTGTTTTAATTCTTTGACTACTTTTTCCTTTTCTTCTGATACGATATATCTTGGTTTGAAGTCTTTATTCACATCAATGCCCATGGCATCTTTTTCAAGATCTCGTATATGCCCATAGCAACTTTTAACCTCAAAATCTGAGCCTAAAATTTTTTCAATCGTCTTGGCTTTAGCCGGGGACTCAACAATAAGTAAATTTTTTGCCATTCTTTCAATTCAATTCTTGTAATGCTATTTTAATACCGATTTTCTCTACTAAATTGATGCAATAATAAGGTAAAGAGAATGATTTTTCACATTTTCAATGCAAAAGGAAAGATTTTGTAATGAAAAACAAATAGAAAATCACATTCACTATTATGCTTTTTTACCTTGTTAAAAAAAAGATAAAACCTTTAAAACTAGATGGGTTTTATAAAATTTAATACTTTTTCCATAACGTCAGGATCTTTATATATCCTTC
>CANKGM010000214.1 GCA_947481355.1 Chitinophagaceae bacterium | reverse complement strand
ATGGCAGCTGATTGGCTTGACTTAGCGAGATTCGCAGACACACATGGTTATACTGTTGATAGATTAAGGGATATGTCGCCTTATAGAGATTGGGTTATTAATTCCTTCAACATCAACATGCCGTATGATAATTTCATACATCAACAATTGGCAGGAGACCTGATGCCTCATCCTACAAAAGATATGATCATCGCAACTGCCTTCAATAGAAATCACCAACAAAATATGGAAGGAGGTATCATTGAAGAAGAGTTTCAAACTGAATATGTAATGGACAGGACAAATACCTTCGGAGAAGCGTTTATGGCTTTATCTGTAGGATGCGCAAGATGCCATGATCATAAATATGATCCTTTTTCTCAGAAGAATTACTATCAACTATTTAGCTTTTTTAATAATGTGGCAGAAGCTGGACAAATTTCTTGGAATGACGATACACCAACCCCAACCTTGATGCTTCCCACTCCAGAAAAAGAAAAGATCATAAATTATCTAAAAGGAAAAGTTGACGAGCAAGAAGCTAAATTAGAAAGGATACAATACGCAGTAAATGATGATTTTGAAAAATGGATTAGCCTTGAGCAATATAAATCCTTAGCAGAAGAAATCATACCTAAGAAAGGATTACAAGGATTGTATAAACTAAATAGAACGCTATCAAATGAAGTAGATACAAGTAAAACAGCTGAGCTTGGTCGTGAAAGAGGTAGATACTCAGGCGGATCGCCACTATTCGAAAAAAATAAAAATGGAGAAGCGCTATCACTTGATGGAGATGTTTACCTAGACCTAAAATCAGTAGGTGTATTTAGAAAATCACAGCCTTTTAGTATTGGCATGTCACTTTTCATCCCTAAAGAAATGAAGGCTGGAGTAATATTTCATAAGAGCAATGCTGAACGTCTTTATAATTTCAAAGGGTTCAACTTATCTATAAAAAATAATAAGTTTGAAATTATGATGGCACATGCCGCTCCATCAAATGCGATTACCCGTACAGCTAATGTTGACATCCCTAGAGCAAAATGGATACATGTAAATATGACCTATGACGGTTCGTCAAAGGCGAAGGGATTTAAACTATACCTTGATGGTGCTGAGCTTGAAATGGAAACGACCATGGACCAACTCTATAAAGACATTATATTTAATAATAATGCTGAACCAGGGCTTCAAATCGGTGGATGGGATCGTGGCCTAGGATTTAAAGATGGGAAAGTAGATGACATAACTGTTTTCAATAGAGTATTGACTCCTTTCGAAATCAACATACTTGCTGGAAATACAAGCTGGAAAGCTATCGCTCAGAAAAATGCTAAAGACTTAACTACAGAGGAAAAGAAGATCTTACTAGCCTATTATGTTGAAACTGAAAACACATCAATTCAATCTGAACGGCAGGCATTAGTTAATATAAAAAATACGCTTATTGATTCTACTGAGCATATTCCTGAAATCATGGTTATGCAGGAGATGCCTAAACCTAAAAAAGCAACTATCCTTTTACGGGGTCAGTATAATGCTCCTGGAGAAGAAGTCTTTCCAAATACTCCAGAGGCTATCCTTCCATTTCCAACAAACTTACCAAAGAATAGATGGGGATTAGCACAATGGCTTACCTCTAGCGAACATCCTTTAACATCACGTGTTGCGGTAAATAGAATGTGGCAAATCTTTTTTGGAACCGGCCTAGTTAAAACCGCAGAAAATTTTGGCAACCAAGGTGAAATGCCTAGTCACCCCGAATTACTTGATTGGCTTGCAGTAGACCTAAGAGAATCAGGATGGGACTTAAAAAGATTAAATAAGTTGATTGTGATGTCTAAAACTTACAAACAAGATTCACATACTTCATCTTCCTTAAGAGAATTAGATCCTGAGAATAGACTATTGGCTAGAGGTCCAGCTAATAGACTATCAGCAGAAATGATCAGAGATAATGCGTTAGCTGCATCTGGGCTATTAAATAAAAAAATAGGAGGCAAAAGTATAAAGCCTTATCAACCTGAAGGACTTTGGGAAATTAATATGGCCGACTATGTACAAGATTCAACAGCTGAAGTTTATAGAAGAAGTTTATATGTTGTATTAAAAAGATCAGTACCAAATCCAACACTTGCGATCTTTGATGCATCAGAACGAAGCTCATGCTTGGTACGCAGACAAAAAACCAATACACCTACACAAGCGCTTGTAATATTAAACGACCCCACTTTTTTAGAAGCATCAAAAGTGCTTGGTGAGTCAATGAGCCATGAGCAAGATCCTATTAAATCAATCACAACTACTTACCGAAAGTTAACAGGTATTAATCCAGCCCCGAAGGAGATTTCACTTTTAACCCAATTATTTCAAGATCAGCTGACTAAATTTAAAAAATCACCAGAAAAGGTTAAGGGATGGACTAATGCAGGGATGTACCAATTAAGTAAATCAGACGACCTGCAAGTGATAGCAGCTAATGCTGTTGTAGCGAGCACGATATTAAATTCAGACGCGACCATAACAAAAAGATAAACCATGTCACACCATCATAAACAAGAATTTAGATTGAATCATCCTGAACTGGAAAAACTTCATAGGAGTTTAGACCGTAGGAATTTTTTAAACAAAACTGCAATGGGTTTTGGTGCAATGGCATTACAGAGTTTACTAGCACCAGCACAATCATTCGGAAACACATTAGAAGAAGACATCATGCGAGCTTTGCCCAAAATTGCACCCAAAGCAAAAAGGGTAGTTTACTTATTTATGAGCGGGGGGCCTTCTCAATTTGAAACGTATGACTATAAGCCAAAACTAAAAGACTTATTTGGGAAAGAATTACCAGACTCAGTTAGAAAAGGGCAGCGCCTTACTGGAATGAGTGCTAATCAGGCCTCATTGCCAATGGTGCCTTCAATGTATTCTTTCAAACAACATGGAAAAACGAAAACATGGGTTAGTGATCTATTGCCTTATACAGCACAAGTAGTTGATGAACTATGTATTGTTAAATCCATGTTCACTGAACAAATCAACCATGATCCAGCCATCACATTTTTTCAAACTGGGCATCAACTTCCTGGAAGGCCCTCAATAGGAGCTTGGTTAAGCTATGGACTAGGTTCAGAAAATAAAAACTTACCATCATTCATTGTACTCGTCTCCAAAAATGCACCAAAAGATCAACCTTTGTATGCTCGGCTTTGGGGTAATGGATTTTTACCTTCAGAGCATCAGGGTGTACAATTTGGATCTGGGAAAGACCCTGTGTTGTTTTTGAATAATCCTGAAGGCTATGATGGAGAAGATAGAAAAGAGATGCTTGATTATTTAGCCAAACTAAATCAATTCCAAAATGGAAACTGGGGAGACCCTGAGGTTGATGCACGAATCGCTCAGTATGAAATGGCCTATAGAATGCAAACTTCAGTGCCTGAAGTAATGGATACTACATATGAACCAGAGGAGGTGTTTAACCTATATGGCCCAGATAGTAAGGATAAAGGTTCATTTGCATCAAATTGTATACTAGCTAGAAAATTATTAGAAAAAGACGTTCGTTTTGTCCAGTTATATCATCAAGGATGGGATCACCATAGCGGATTGCCAAGTAGTATTGAAGAACAAAGCAAACTAACAGATAGAGCGACTTCTGCATTAATAGTCGATTTGAAGCGCAGGGGAATGCTTGAAGACACTTTGGTTATTTGGGGAGGAGAATTTGGCAGAACAGTCTATTCACAAGGAAAACTTTCTAAAGATGATTATGGTCGTGATCATCATCCAAGATGTTTTAGCATGTGGATGGCCGGTGCAGGTGTAAAACAAGGCTTTAGTTATGGAGAAACAGATGACTTCAGTTATAATATCATAAAAGATCCAGTGCATGTCCACGATTTTCAAGCAACTTTATTGCATCTCATGGGGATTGATCACGAACAACTCACCTTTAAATTTCAAGGACGTAGATTTAGACTTACTGACGTAGAAGGGAAAATAGTCAAAGGCATTTTAAGTTGATATCACCTTATTGTCAAAACATTCAGGGTCATTAGATTTCTAATGACCCTTGTCTTATTTGGCAATGACCAATATCAGTTAACACAGAAAAAGCGGAAGGTAATATTGCAGAATAATAAAGGTAATAACATAGACTACTATTAACTAGATTAGATCAGATTGCATCAATCCTTT
>CANKGM010000213.1 GCA_947481355.1 Chitinophagaceae bacterium | reverse complement strand
TGGAACCTTATTTCAAACTATCTTAGGGAAACAATTGTTTATAGAGTATGAAAAAAATAATGCCATTCTTATTTCTCGCCTTAGCCAGTTCAACCTTTTTCATGGCTTGTGCACAATCTCCTAAAAAAGAAATCAAAAAAAATAACATAAAAACGATGGGAACAGATACAATAACATTCGGTTCAGGTTGCTTTTGGTGTACAGAAGCGATATTTCAACAAGTTAAAGGCGTTGAAAAAGTAATCAGTGGATATGGAGGCGGCCATGTTGAAAATCCTACCTATGAGCAAGTATGTGATAAATCTACAGGACATGCAGAGGTATGTCAATTGATATATGATCCAAAGCAGGTTTCAATAGATGAATTGTTAGAAATCTTCTGGCAAACACATGACCCAACCACCATCAATCAACAAGGAAATGATGTTGGTCCACAATACCGCAGTGTAGTGTTTTATCACAATGCAGAACAAAAAGAAAGAGCAGAACATTACTTATCAGAACTTACAAAAAGTGGTGCATTTTCAAAACCCGTAGTTACTACGATAGAGCCGTTTAAGAACTTTTATGCGGCTGAAAATTATCATCAAAACTATTACAACAGCAATGGCAACCAACCATATTGCTATTATGTAATTAGACCCAAAATGGAGAAATTTGAAAAAGTATTTAAAGATAAGCTCAAACCAAAACAGTAATTCCGACATGTATAATCAATCAACCTTTATAAAAACACTATTTGGACTTGTAATCTTTGCTTGCTTTTCTGCAACGGCTCAAGATCATACAGAACAAAAAGCACCAACTAGAGCTGATTCACTTCGTGGTTCGATAAATGAAGAAAGATCCTGGTGGGATGTTACCCATTACACGATTGACGTTGAACCTGATTTCAATAGCAAAACAATACAAGGAACGGTTGATATTCAATTCAAGGTACTAGAGGCTGGTAAGACCATGCAGATAGATTTGCAAGAACCACTTGTACTGTTAAGTGCTACAATTAAAAATAAACCCTTGTCGTTTTCACGTGATGGAAATGTATATCATATCTCCATACCAAATCAACTTACCATAGGAAGCAGCGAAGATATTATACTAATCTATGGAGGGAAAGTGATGGAAGCAATTCGTCCACCCTGGGATGGTGGATGGATTTTTAAAAAGGACCAATTAGGAAGGCCTTGGATGAGCGTTGCCTGTCAAGGTTTAGGTGCCAGTGTATGGTATCCATGTAAGGACCATCAAAGCGACGAACCAAATGATGGTGCAACACTTGGCATCACCATTCCTGATACGCTAATAGCCGTGGGCAATGGAAGATTAGCAGAGAAAAAAGTGTTGAAGCCAAACACCATGACTTTTGTATGGAAAGTGAAAAATCCCATCAATAATTACAACATCATTCCATACATTGGAAAATATGTTGAATTCAATGAAGTATTTCCAGGAGAAAATGGGCCACTCGATTGCAGCTATTGGGTATTGGACTACAACCTAGAAAAAGCAAAGTCACAATTCAAGCAAGTACCATTGATGTTGAAAGCATTTGAAACGGCTTTTGGTCCCTACCCTTTTTATGAAGACAGTTACAAGCTAGTAGAATCTCCTCATCTTGGTATGGAGCATCAAAGTGCAGTAGCCTATGGAAATGGATTTAAAAATGGTTATTTAGGCCACGACCTTTCACAAACAGGTTGGGGTTTGAAATGGGATTATATCATTATTCACGAAAGTGGACATGAATGGTTTGCAAACAATATTACTACTAAAGACATCGCGGACATGTGGGTACACGAAGGGTTTACTGACTATTCCGAAACGGTATACACCACGTATTATTATGGTAAAGAAGCAGGAGATGAGTATACACAAGGGTTGAGAAAAAGAATAGGAAATGACAAACCGATTATTGGTCCATATGGAGTAAACAAAGGGGGATCAGGTGACATGTATAATAAAGGGAATAACATCATCCATTACATCAAACAGATGTTTAAAAATGATGATGCTTTTTATGCATGCTTGAGGGCAATGAATAAAGAATTTTATCACCAAACAGTAACTAGTGCTGATATAGAACATTTTATCAGCGAAAAATCTGGAATCAATCTGTCTAAATTTTTTGATCAATACCTTAGGACAAAAAACATTCCTGTTTTACTTGTACAAAAAACAAAAAAAGGATTCAAATACAAGTGGACTGAATGTATTGACAACTATGAGGCCCCAGTGAAAATGTTTGTAGACAAAAATGCAGTTTGGATATCTCCTACAACTTCATGGAAAATAGTGCGTCAAAAAAGCAAACCCCTTGAAATTAGCATGGATCGAAATTGCTATGCAGAAATAAAAATCATAGAATAACCATTTCTACAAGTTAGCAAGGAGAATTAAGGCAAATCAATAATACGTCCAGCTTTTACAAAGCGTTTACTCCAATAGGGTTCATTTAAATCACTGATCATAACTCCCATAGAGGTAGATGCGTGTACAAATTTATTATTTGATAAATACATACCCACATGAGAGATCCCTTTTCGTTGGTGAAAGAACACTAAGTCTCCTTCGCGTAGACTTTCCTTACTAATCTCTTTACTGAAATCAGCCTGCTCTCTTGATGTTCTTGGCAACTGAATTGAATAAGTATCTGCACATAATCCTTTTACAAAACCAGAACAATCTATTCCGTCTAATGACGAGCCTCCTATTCGATAAGGAGTTCCCCACCATTGAGTGATATAGTCATAGAGTTTGCTGTTTTTTATTTTTTCCACTTCCACATCGAGCAGCAAGGCATATTGAAATGCTGATGGGGGAGAATATTCAATTTCCTGTGTACGTGAGATTGGAGCCTCATGGCGTGATTTTTCAGATGCTATTGACGTTTTAGTGCCTACAATAGGCTTTTCCTTAGAATGAGTTGAGTGTAAGGACAGAACGACGTTTTCAATAAAGGGCGAGTCTTTGGTCGCTGACTGCGTTCGGGGTATAGGCTTAAACAAGCTGCAAGAGCTCATCCCTATCAGAAATAAAATTAAATATCTTTTTTTCAATACCACGGTACCTGTTAATTTATTTTTTAAACCCCTAGTTGTGGAAAACCACTTCGAACAATTTCTGAAATATTCACGAAATTTGTTCCTTTCCCCCTTCCCCGTTTTATGTCCAACTTTTCACATCTCCATGTCCACACACAATACTCACTGCTCGACGGTGCAGCAAGCATAGGAGCTCTGTATAAAAAGGCCATGGAAGACAAGATGCCTGCGTTGGCCATTTCGGATCACGGTAATATGTTTGGTGTTTTTCAGTTTGTTGCTGAAGCCCATAAACATAAAGTAGACCCGAACGACAAAAATAGCGCTTTGAAAGTAAAACCCATCGTAGGATGTGAATTTTACATTACAGAGAATAGACATCGGAAAACATTTTCAAAAGAAGAGAAGGATCCAAGAAGACATCAAATACTGTTAGCCAAGAATGATATAGGATACCGAAACCTCGTGAAACTCACATCACTAGGCTTCATTGAAGGATTATACAGCAAGTACCCACGTATCGACAAGGAATTGATTCATAAATACCATGAAGGATTAATTGCAACAACCTGCTGCCTTGGTGCACTTGTGCCTCAAACAATTTTAACAAAAGGTGAGGAAGAAGCAGAGAATGAATTCAAGTGGTGGCTGAATATTTTTCAAGAAGACTATTATGTAGAAATTCAGCGGCATGGGATGGAAGAGCAAGAAAAAGTAAATAAAGTCCTACTCAAGTTTGCTAAAAAATACAACGTGAAGGTCATTGCTTCCAACGACTCACATTATGTAGATCAAAAAGATTTCAATGCCCATGATATTTTATTGTGCATCAATACAGGAGAAAAAGTAGCCACTCCTGCTGCACGAGAGTTTACAGATGATGATACGTTAACCCGCAACAAACGCTTTGCCTTTCCAAATGATCAGTTTTTTTTCAAGACAACTTCAGAAATGAAAGGTGTTTTCCATGATCTGGAAGAGGCCATCGACAACACCAATGAAATAGTTGACAAAGTTGAGATACTTGACTTAAAACGAGACATCCTACTCCCCCATTTTGTGGTCCCTAAAAATTTCAAAACACAGGATGAATACCTCGAACATATAACACAAGAAGGAGCAAGAAGAAGGTATGATGTCATGACTCCAGAGATTGAAGAGCGCATTGCCTTTGAACTCTTCACCATCAGAAC
>CANKGM010000212.1 GCA_947481355.1 Chitinophagaceae bacterium | reverse complement strand
TTTTTTAAGTTTAGAGGTACAGCGTATGCCTAAGCAATTAAACGTATCTTTTTTTAACCCTAGTGATGCGCCTTATTTATCTGTTGTAACGCCTTCTACACATGATATGAGTACGCTAAGAGAATGGTGGGAGGAAGATAGCACAAGATCTCAGCAATTCTATAACGAACAGTTAGGTCAATACGGATCTGCTCCATATTTTGCTGAACCAGATTTGATTCGTGCAATCATTCTTCAACATCTTTGGTCTCCTGCAATGTGGTCGGTATTTCAATTGCAAGATCTCTTTGCTATGAGAAAAGAATTACGCATTGAAAATCCACGAGAAGAAAGAATCAATATTCCTGGTGATTCAAAACATTTTTGGAAATTTAGGATGCATGTTCCTATCGAGGAATTACTATCAAATGATGAATTTAATGCTGAATTAGATTCTTATATAAAAATGAGTGGTAGAAGTTAATAACTCTATCTGTTTAATCTCAGCACTTAAATCATATTGTATTTTCTATATTTTTATTTTTGATAGAAATAACGGCAAACCAATTTCAATAGATAGTTCAACTTCATAAAATAAGGATAAAGAACTATTTTTACGTATGCTTCAACTCTCACATTCAATTTCTAAATTACCCTTCCAATATCCCTTTACAACATCGAAAGGAACGAAAGATTGTCAGAAATCATTAGTAGTAGAATTGACATGGGGCCCCGGAATTAAGGCATATGGGGAAGCACCAGCTATAGATTATTATAATGTTACGGTAGAACAAATGCAAGCTGACCTTGAGTCTAAACGAAAATTTATTGAATCGTTTTCGTTCATGGATCCAAAACGCTTTTGGCATTTTTTACATCATTTATTGCCCACAAATCCATTCCTAGTATCCGCTTTGGATATGGCTGGTTGGGATTTATATGGGAAGATGAAAAAAAAGCCTTTGTCTGATCTTTGGAATAGTGAATCTAAATCATCTCTTCAAACTGATTATACCATTGGTATTGATAACATTGATGTTATGATCAATAAGATAGAGCAACATCCTGCCCCAATCTATAAAATAAAAGTAGGTACTGCAGATGACCTTGAAAAACTTATTCAAATAAGAAAACGAACAAACTCGATCATTCGAATAGATGCAAATGCCGCATGGTCATTTGATCAAGCAGTGCTAAACTTGCCTACATTAAATCAATTGCAGATTGAACTTATTGAACAACCCTTATCAAAAGATAATTATGAAGGTACTGCTGCACTGAGAAAATTAACGAATATCCCAATAATTGCAGATGAATCGTGTGTTGGGTTGCAGGATATTGAAAAATGCAAAGATGTCTTCACTGGGATAAATATAAAGTTGACAAAATGCAGTGGGATTACTCCTGCCCTTGACATGATTAAAAAAGCCCGCCAACTTGGACTAACCATCATGCTAGGTTGTATGAACGAATCAACCATTGGCACTGCTGCCCTTGGCCACCTATCGCATATGGTGGATTACTTAGATGCTGATGGACCATTGTTATTATCAGAAGATATCGCAACAGGCATTCATTACGATAATTTTAAGCTGAATACTTCTCAGGAATCAGGATTAGGCATACGAATGAATTCATTTCCTATCTCTATCTAAGTGAACCTTATCCTTATTTTGTTATAACTTAATTGAAATGGTGCTTCCAATAACACGTGGATTCCCAAGATGTGCCGCACCAAAATCGTAAGCATAATCAATGTATTTGGTGTTTCCAGCATTTCTAATCCAGATAAAGAAATCAAACGATTTTGTTTGGACACCTGTTCTTAGGTTTACTAAATTATACTTAGCTTGTTCAATGGTATTAGAAACATCAAAGTATTGTTTTCCAATAACTTTATATTCTGCTCTAATTACAAATGAGCTATTACCCGATTGATTTAATTTATGTTGGTATTGCATAGTGATCAAGTTAGTTGATACAGGAGTGAAAATTTGTTTCTTCCCTGCAAGATCAACTTCAGCACCATTTTGACCAGTTTTAAACGAAACAAACTTCGCATCAGTATAACCACCTCCATAATGAATGGTAAGTCCATTAACAGGGATAGCAGTTAGTTCAAATTCAACTCCTTTTGATTTCATCTCTCCTAAATTTTTCACCACTGTAATCGCATCAGGTAAGATTAAAGAAGGAACTTGAATGTCTTTAACAATGCTGTAGAAAACATCAACTCCGAATCTTAACCTTTTGTTGAATTCTTCGCCCTTTATTCCAGCCTCAAAGGTGTTGCTGTATTCTGGTTTAAATGCAATCAGCGGAACCTGAGAAGGGTCTGAGGATATGCTCGTCAATCCACCTGCTCTAAATCCTCTGTTATAGCTTAAATAATAGATACTTGACTCTGTTCTGTTATATTGAATACCGATTTTTGGGGATAATGCAGCGAATGAGGTTGAACCTTTAGTTTCAGGATTAATAATGAACGCTGGATCGGGCGCTTTTTCATATTCACCCGATACGGTCATCTTCCTATACTCTTTATCGTAACGAAGTCCACCATTTAATGATAACTTATCGGTAAGTGCTAATGTGCTATTGCCATAGAAAGCTAAGCCATGATTTTTCCCAAGGTTATTGGATATTATGGTAAATTCTTGATCTGGTACTCCTATAAATCCAGCATCTTTTCCAAAGTAAGTTCCTTGTTTTGTTGGGTTATTTTGATTGTAATAAAATGTACCAGCAACCCATTTGAATTTCGATGCAGTATTTTCAGGTGAACTGAATTTAATTTCTTGTGTAAATGCTTTAACCGTATTGAAATCTTTACCATAGTTGTTATATACGCCTACGATATCATAGGTAGAGAAATCCGCATCAATAGTGTTCTCATAATATCGTTGATTTTGCTGAAGAGAATTTTGAATAGAAAGGTTCATTTTTTCTCCTTTATACGTCAAGATCAATGAACTATTTGATGTTTTATCGATCATGGGAGACACTGAATTTTGCGATAGATGGAAAGGATTACTTAACAATTCTTCTATCCCTGATACAAGAGGATAAGCACCATAATTTTTTGCTTGATATCGTTTGTGGTCAAGCAACAACGACCATCTGTTATTTATCAAATACTTGATGTTTGCATTAATGGCTGTTTGTGCTTGTTTGTCAAATGCATTCTGATAAAAATCATTCTTATAGTAGCCATTTTTGAGGTCATTCAAAAATGAAACATGCGCAAAAAGTTTGTCTTTTACTATGGGGAAATTTAAAGATGCATTTATCCTCTTTTGACCATATTCAGCCAAACTAATATCAGTATTGAATTTGGTAGTATTAGTTGGTTTTTTCGTAATGATGTTAATTAATCCTCCCATAGAATTTCTTCCATACAAGGTTCCTTGTGGACCATTTAAAATTTCAATGTGATCAATATCATTAAATTGAGGGATGTATGTATCAAGACTAAATTGAGGTACGCCATCAATATAGGTAGCTACAGCTTGTTCATAGGATGTTGTTCCAATACCCCTTATGAAAGCAACGTTTCTATTGTCGCCAGATTGTGCCAAATTTAAATTGGGAACTAGCCCTGAAAGGTCAGAAATCTCCCATAACCTAAGGTCTTTTATATCCTTACTATTGAAAGAGGTAATTGCACCACTTGTTTTATAGTACATCGATTCTTTTTTCGAGCCGGTAACTACAATATCACTGAGTTTAATGTATTCAGTTTCGAGCACAATAGTAATTTCTTTGCTTTCTTTTGCGTCAATTTGTTGAACTAATGTAGAGTAGCCTTGAGCTTTTATCTCAAAAGTATAATTGCCTCTTGAAAGTTTATTGAATTTTACAATTCCATTTGTTTGCTTGCTGCCAAATGTTTCATTATTCAATAGATGAATCTCTACATTGTCTATTGAATTCCCTTTTGAATTTATAGTTCTTAGCGTTAAATCAATTGATTCTTGAGCGAAAATGTTGCTTACTAAAAACAATAGGATACTCACTAAAATTAAACGCATGCTAAATTGGATTTTAAAAATTATTTCAATAACTCTTGGACGCTTTTTCCAGAAAGTTCCTTGCAAAACTGAGCTATTTTTTCCACACATTTTGAAATAAATATTTCTCCTTTAATCGCTGTTGATTTTTGTGGATCACCTGATCCTGTATCGTTTGTTACCATCGTCCAAGGTCGTTGTGCCCATGCCCAACCTTCTTGTATTCCTGTAAGGTTAAATTTCTTGGTAG
>CANKGM010000211.1 GCA_947481355.1 Chitinophagaceae bacterium | reverse complement strand
GTCGGTAAACGCTGTATTGAAAAGAAGATTATTGGCATTAAAACTAGACATGAATAAAAAGCTAGACGTGTTTTTAAGCGCAAGCTCTAATGACAAATCATGTATACTTTCATTAAACGTTTCATTTAGGTTGTAGAAAAAGATGTTTCCAAGAGCCAATCGAATTTGATTAATCTTGCCTTTTTTTGGGTAAAAGGTATGTCTAATTTGGTTATACAGTTGATGGTATCCCATACGAATAACAGTGTCTAATAAGGCGTCATAGTTATCAATATGACTGATGTATCCCATATCAGCATAATACTTGTCTGTAATTTTGGTCAAGTCAAAAATCACGTTCCATTTTTTTGAAGAGTAACCAAATCCAGTATTGGTATAGTAGTCAGGTTTTTTTTGTAAGTCCTTGAATGAAAAATGGTGTCCAGTCCATGCATTCCATCGGCCTGAGTTATCCAGAAAATTATATTCAACGCCCGCATTTCTACCAAACTTATCTAGTGGATCAGTGAACTTATGGTTATTGTCTTCAATTCCTTGACGATTCAGGAAATAACCTTTTACAGATGATCTTGCCTGAACTTGTTGGTTAAACGTGACTGCTGTATAGTTTTGAGCTGCAGCATCTCCTTTGGCTAGAGTCTGCATATTCATCATCCCAACTCTAGTTTTCTTGGTAATGTTGCCACTGATACGGGCGCCTGCCGCTATGGGTATTTTGTTCCCGTTATTATCTAAGCCTATTGTCCTTGAGTAAAAGGGTCTGATGGGTGGTATGCCATAATTAGAAAACAAATCATCATTTTCTAAGAAGAAGGTTCTTTTCTCGGGAAAGAATATATTGAATCGGGTTAAGTTTGTGACTTGTTTATCCACTTCAATTTGTGAAAAATCTGGATTAACAGTTAAGTCTAGGTTCAACGTAGAGGATAATGCAATTTTTGAATCGAATCCACCACTCAATTTGCCTATTGGTGAAGTGCCCGCCTCTTTATCAGAAGAAATTGTGCCAGATGTATACGGTATGAATGCAATATTAGTTCCTGGCGCAGGCGGTGGGGTATCCCAATTTAGTGAGCCCGAATATCCAAAATCATAAAACGGAAAATTCGTAGGCATGTCAGTCCAACTAGAAAACTCATTGTTCTTCACATCATTCCTTAAAAAATTAATGCCCCATCGTGTTTTTCCTTCTTTAAAGCGAAGTGTTTTGAATGGAATAGCAAATTCAGCTATCCAATAGGTTTCATGCCTTGAAGTGGCTGAAAACCATTTATTGTCCCAACTAAAACTCATCTCCTCACTTGTTGACCCAACTGAGACCAAGTCTTCGGTTTGAACATTATAAGGAGTTACCAAGAATAAAAAGCCATTGGTGCGTTGATTAACTGGGTCAATAGCCACGCCAACAGCGTCGCTTGTAAAAAACTCTTGGTCTCTTTTTAAGGTTTGTGCTACATAATAATTAGTGTCGACGGCTTTGATTCCTATATATAAAAACTGATCATCATAGCTCATTTTAACATAGGTCTGTCGTTTTGGTCTGCCTTCATCATTCGGCCATTTTTTCCAGAAGTCTGAAGTCTGTTCAGCAGTCGCCCATGTTTCCTCATCGAGTTGCCCATCAATTTTTATTGCAGAAGTAGCTTTCTTAATATTTAATTTGAATTGTTCTTGAAAATTCAGACCGTTCTGAGCAGTTGAACTAAAACAAGTGAATAGAAATATACTAAGTAGAAACGTGCTGTATTTGTTCATGAATTTCATTTTCAATTTCCCATTGTTTAAGTTGAGTGTATACTCAATTGAAAGTGGGTGCAATTTCATCATTTTTTATTTTCTTTCCTCATGATTGGGTGGAAAGGGAACTGTTATTGATGAGTGGGATTTCAATATTGGGGAGTTTTAATTTTCATATCTTGTACTATGCTTTATCGCGTAGCAAAGATAGTCATGTGGGTCACATTACGGGTTTTTTTTAGAAAAGTTCGGGTAGAAGGATCTGAAAAATTAGATCACAAAAACCCTGCTATTTTGATTGCTAATCATACAGCTTCTTTTCTAGATGCTATGGTGCTATCCGTATTCCTAAAGCGCCCTTTGTTTTACTTTGTTAGGGGTGATATTTTTAAGCACCCCGTCGCCATGTATATTTTCACTAAGTTACACATGGTGCCGATCTTTAGCAGCAATGATGGCAGAGAAGCACTTTCTAAAAACAAATCCACTTTTGATCGCGGCCAGGATATCTTAAAGAATGATAAGTTATTATTGATATTCCCAGAAGGGTATAGTAGACTTTCAAAAGATTTAGCCCCTTTCAAGAAAGGTACTGCTAGGGTTGCATTACAAACTGCATTTGATTTTGGAATAGAAAAAGAATTCACTATTGAGACAGTATGTATAAATTATTCTTTTCATGGATTTAGATCCGATCTTTTAATTCGAGTTGGTGATTCTTTGTCTTTAGCTAAATATAAAGAGGAATACAGGGAAAGTCCCGGTCATGCAATAGCCAATCTAACGCGGGACATGTTCGCCCTATTTGAGAAAAATGTATTGTATGTTACTCAGCCAGAACGCACCTTGTTTGTTGAGGCATTGTTGAGGATGCTGTTTACAGAGGTAAAGTATAAGGCGAATGATTTTTTCACATATGGTCGTCAGGTATGTCAATATGTATCTGCTTTGTCTGAACAAGAGTTCATTGACTCATCTAAGGAATTACATGAGTATGAGTTGATGTTGAAGCAATACAAAATTCGTGACGAAGTAATTTTTTCTAAAAAATTTAATTCTATTTTACTTATTTCTAAGCTAATTGTCTCGATTCCTTTTTCTCTTGTTGGATATGCCTTATGGCACACGCATTATAAATTATCTAAAAGGATTGCTGATAAAACTGTAACTAGAGACGACTTTTATACAAGTGTGTTTTCGGGTATAGGAGGGGTGATGGGTTTGATCTGGTGGCTTTTGCTTTGTGGCATAGGCTATTATATAAAAATAAACGTGATTTTTATACTCCTCTTTTTTTCACCACTATTTTATTACGGGTCATTGCTGTGGCGGGAAGAGCTTACTGCACTATTTGCAACGTATCGATGGTATTCGCTTTCCAAATCAAAATCTGAAGTGTATCATGCAATCACTTCGTTAAGAAGTAAAATCAAAAGTTGGCATTGATTACTCGTCATCGTTTAATAAGTCAGGTCTTCTATCCTTAGTCCTTTTAAGCGCTTGTTCAAAACGCCATTCCTCAATTTTTTTATGATCACCACTCATTAAAATATCAGGTACTTTCCAATCCCTAAATTGAACAGGCCTTGTGTAAACTGGAGGTGCTAAGAGATTATCTTGGAAAGAATCAAATAGGGCAGAGGTCTCATCATTCAATACACCTGGGATTAGCCTTCCGATAGAGTCAATAACGACTGCTGCTGCTAATTCACCTCCGCTTAATACATAATCACCAATGGAAATTTCCTTTGTAATTAGATGTTGTCTGACTCGTTCGTCAATCCCTTTGTAATGTCCGCATATGAAAAGCAAACTACCCTTCAGGGATAGTGCATTAGCCATTCCTTGATTGAATACTTCTCCATCAGGGGTTAAGTAAATGATCTCATCAAATGTGTATTTGGTATTCAGTTCTTCAATAGCATTAAATAGAGGTTCACACATCATTACCATACCAGCGCCTCCTCCAAATTGGTAATCATCTATCATGCCATATGCATTCACTGCCCAATCCCTAAGATGATGAACCGTAACAGTCAAAAGGCCCTTGTCTGCCGCTCTTTTCATAATCGAATGATTAAACGGACTTTCAAGAAGTTCAGGAACGACGCTAATGATATGTATATTCATTGTGGGTTGTGGGTTGTCAATAATGAAGCAATGCAAGTTAGGCATTACCATTTATTATTCTTTTACGTGTACGGCTGATCATTCAGTCACCAATAAAGTCATCGAGGTCTCTGCGTTCTTTTTTTGTTGGTCTGCCTATTTTAGATAATCTTTTGCCGGAATAAAAACTTGCTGCTTGGGAGGCAATGCGTTCTACTTCTTCCTCTGGTGTTTGATCTTCATAATACTTTACTGCCTCACTATATTGTACTCTGCTGTATAATAATGCTGTGACTTTTACCAACCATTTCTTCTCTAGGGTTTTTACTTCATACACATCTCCCACTTTTACACCCCTAGATGCCTTGAGTGATTCCTCATTCATTTTCACTTTCCCTTTTTCGCATGCTG
>CANKGM010000210.1 GCA_947481355.1 Chitinophagaceae bacterium | reverse complement strand
GAGGATCTATCTGCCATGCTATATCA
This sequence comes from Chitinophagaceae bacterium, assembly GCA_947481355.1. Classification (GTDB taxonomy): domain Bacteria; phylum Bacteroidota; class Bacteroidia; order Chitinophagales; family Chitinophagaceae; genus Pollutibacter. The sequence continues at coordinate 4,249 of CANKGM010000210.1, read as the reverse complement.
TGTAAGTAAACACGCATTACGTTCATGCCAATAGCGGAAGCCCAACCCAATTCTTTTGAAATGGTAATTGGGTCAAAGCTTTCGGCTTGCCACATTTCAAGTTGATTGATTGCTGTACTTGGGAGAAAGTTACCGCCAACATACCATGGCTGCGCTGCGCCCCATTGATTTGCTTTATCCTTAGACCAGATGTTCTTTTCTTGTGAGAAAGTGGTAATCAAACTCAATCCAAAAACGATACTCAATAAAAACTTTTTCATAAAACTAATTTAATGACTTACTTAAATATAAATATTTTGCTTAATAATTTATCTTGATGTCGCTCAATGAAATCGGCAACCATACTTGCATTGGATTGCTCCCCCTATTACACCAACTATAATATGGAATCGCCCTGACTTTTATGCTATTCGTGTTGGCAGACAACCCATCATCAGAAATCTTTAAAACAGGTAAATACGAGACCAAGCTAACTACATTTTCATTCACGATGTTCATATTTTCAGTAGTATAAACTGCATCTTTAGGTGACACGATATTCCACGCTTTCCCATTATTATCTGCGCCTTCAACGCAGTAAACGAGAGGACCACGTTGTAAAGCCATACGATTGTTGTCTAGCTTCAATTCATTGCGTGCTACCACTTTTTTTATCGCCATAGGAATTTTATATTCTACAACATCGCCGTCTTTCCATTCTCTATCTACTACAGCATATCCATCTTGATCTATGTACCGATTTTCAACACCATTAATTAACAATGTTGGTTTTTCTTCTTTGTTATCAAAAAATGTATACAGATTTCCTGGCGCTGGAATTCCTTTAGACCAACCAGGAATACGAAAAGCAATCGCTGTTTTGATTTTCTTTTTCATCCCAAGCACGCACTTTACATCGCCACTCCAAGGATAATTTGTCTGCATTTTAAATTGCATCTCTCCCTTTGGAAGTGTAAAACTAGTTTCACTGCCAACAAATAAATTGACAAATATTTTATTGTCGGCATATCCATAAATAAAATTGCCTAGCGAAGCAATCAGTCGAGCAATATTTGATGGGCAACAAGCCGTGCCGAACCACTCCTTGCGTGAATGCCTACCATCAGAGGCTAGTGGATTACCATAAAAGAAGCGATCACCGCTCAAAGAGAGTCCATCTAATGCTCCATTATAAAGACTGCGTTCAAGCACATCAATATATTCTGCGTTTCCTGTAAGGTTATTCATGCGTTGGTTCCAGAATACCATGCCTACCGAAGCGCACGTTTCACAATAGGCCTGTTCATTTGGCAAGTCATAGTCGCTTGAAAACCCTTCATTCGTACCCGCTGAACCAATACCTCCAGTGATGTACATATTTCTATATACAACATCTTCCCATACCCTTCTCATGGCCTTCATATAATCTTGATCACCTGTATAGGTGGCAACATCAGCAGCTCCAGTATAGAGATACATTGCTCTTACAGCATGACCAGTAATCTCTTTTTGATCCTTAACAGGCACTAGGTCTTGCACATAGCCTGTATCTTTCCAATCAGTCCAAGTATATCCAACCCCTAGCCCCTTTCCTCTTTCAGTCAACAACCAATCTGCTAACTTTAGGTATTTTTCTTTTTGAGTAGTCTTATATAATTTGACCAATGCTAATTCAAGCTCTTGGTGACCAGTAACCCAATCACGTTTTCCGGGTCCAAAAACTGAATCAAAATGATCAGCCCAACGAATAGCCACATCAAGAAATTTTCTTTTTCCTGTTGCATCAAAATACGCCACTGCAGCCTCAATCATATGTCCCCCGATATAATCTTCATGCATACTCATATCTTTCCAGCGATTTTCTATGCCGGTTAATGTGTAGTAGGTATTTAAATACCCATCAGGCTGTTGAGCTGCTGCAATTTTATCAATCCATTCATCCGCCTTTGTCATTAATGCTTGACTCTTATTTGTTTTAATAGCGTAAGCCATCGCTTCGATCGCCTTAAATACATCTGAATCATCAAAGAAGATACCTTCGTGCTCCTCCCCTTTCTTCCTTGCCACTTTTTCAAAATTTCGAATTCGACCAGTTTTTTCTTCTGTTTGGTAAATACATGCTTGCAATGTTTTAGTTGCCACATTATCAATCTTTGGTTTCCAGAATTCATCATTGATGGTCACCTTAGAAAAATTTACTGGATTCACTTTTACATGACTACCCTGTGCATTTATGTTGCTACAAATCATGAAAACAAGACAAGAAGAGAATACTTTTTTAAACATGATGATGAATTTGAGGGGTAATAATACTAAAGATTTTGGATGATCAATGGTTTCATTGAATCTAGCTTCCAGGTTTTATGCTGATAACGTATAGTTTGAGTCATGCCGCCCAATGGAGTGATCACTGCCTTTTTAAGTTTACCATTTTCCCACGATATATCTACTGTAAAATTACCCCGGGCTTTTAATCCTCTTACGCTTCCATTTGACCAGTCAGCAGGGAGTGCCGGTAATAAAAGAATTTCTCCATCATGACTCTGCATCAACATTTCTGCAATTCCAGATGTTGCACCAAAATTGCCGTCAATTTGAAATGGTGGATGGGCGTCGAATAAATTAGGATATGTTCCTCCTCCATGCATGACGATTTCAGATTTGTCCGCAGGGTAATATGATAATATTTTCCGTATTGCATCCAATGCCATTTTACCATTTTGCAACCTTGCCCATAAATTAATTTTCCATGCAATGGACCAACCTGTTCCATTATTCGTTCTCAATTCTAATGATTTTTGTACCGCCTTAGCTAGTGTTGGATTTTTATTCATTGTAATTGATGAACCTGGATACAATCCAAACAGATGAGACACGTGCCTATGGTTTGGATCTTGATCTTCCCAATCATAATACCATTCTTGAAGATTTCCTTTTTTGCCTATAGTGTATGGATGCAGGTTTGCTAATGCAGATTCAATTTTTGAAGCAAATTCCTCGTCATGTTTAAGGATTTTCTGCGCATCAAGTACATCAGAAAAAAGCTCGCGAATCATTGACAAATCGGCTGTCCCTCCATAAAAAACATTTCCACGAAATTCTTTATCGGTAACAAATCCATTTTCTGGAGAAGTTGAAGGAGATGTTATTAGTTGCCCTTTTTTATCCTTTACAAGAAACTGCAAACAAAACAGAGCTGCATTTTTCATAGCTGGATAGGCTTCATTTTTCAGAAAACCAAGATCTCTGGTAAACAAAAAATGTTCCCAGAGATGTGTACTCATCCAGGTCCCGCCCATGGTCCAATTTGCCCAGACAGGATCTCCATTACCAAAATCACCGACAGGATTTGTAATAGCCCAAATATCTGAGTTATGATGTGCAACCCAACCATCTAATCCATAGAATGATTTGGCGGTAACAGCACCTGTTACGCTCATATTTTTAATGAGGTTCAACATGGGCTCATGAAACTCTGATAGGTTGGTAGATTCTACAGGCCAATAATTCATCTCTGTGTTGATATTAATGGTATAGTTACTACTCCAAGGTGGACGAACCTGCTCGTTCCATATACCTTGAAGATTAATAGGGGCCCCTGAGGTTCTAGATGAGCTGATCATCATATAGCGACCATATTGAAAATAAAGCGAAATCAATGCATTGTCCTTCTCTCCTGCACTGAATTTTTTAAGCCGTTCATCGGTAGGCAAAGTACTATTATGTGATGAGCCGATATTTAATGAAACCCGATTCATGTATTGGCCAAAATCAGCCATATGTAAGGCTAAATACTTTTCAAAAGAATCAGTGTTTAGTTGATTAAACGGCTGTTCACAAATCATCACTTCATTTTTACCATCAAGAGCTGGATCTTTATCAAATCCATTAAAACTTGTTGCTAAGGATACCGCTAAAATAATTTGAGTAGCACCAGAAACAGTTAGGCTTGAATCACTACTATTGATTTGCCCATCTGTTTTCAACACTCGAGCGTCAGCCATAAATCTCATGGCATGAGCGGGATCAAATTGAACAGCATTTTCCATATCTCCCCTATAATTAGGCTCGGCCAATGAAGGCGCTATTCCATTCATTTTAAGTCTATTCATGAAGGGGCTATCAACAAGCAATTCAGATTGTGTTCTATGACGTAATAAACTTTCCAGGTTAAGGGTAACGTTAGTCTTATTCTTTCCTTTTGAAGTCAACCGAATAAACATCAACTGTTGCGGATAGGAAACAAAATATTCACGTGTATAGGTTGTTT
>CANKGM010000209.1 GCA_947481355.1 Chitinophagaceae bacterium | reverse complement strand
CTTTGGAATAATATACCTCCCGCTCATTTAACCTTGCTTGAATGAACTCTTTGAGTCCTGCTAAATCTAATGCTGCAATCAATGGACGTTGATTTTTCTCCTTTTCAAGTCGTTCAACTAGCACCTCCGATGCAGGATTAATCCAAACAGTCAGTCCGTGCTCATTCATCCAATTCATATTATCATTAAAGCAAGGAGTCCCACCTCCACAAGCCAAAAAAGTATAGGTAGGAGTGGCCTGTTCCGCTGCTATCTTATTTTGCTCACTCATTAGTGATTCTTGTGTAACACTTCTTAATAAACTAGATTCAAGGTTTCTGAAATACATCTCCCCATTATTTTCGAAAATAGTAGAAATAGATATACCCTCATGTGTTACAACTACTTGATCTAAATCAATAAAAGTAGAATGAGTCAATTCAGCCAATTGTTTTGCTAAATATGATTTCCCCGAACCCATGAATCCAATCAAGTAAATAATCATATTTCCATCAATTAGTTAATCTGTCTACACTTACTTGAATGCATTAAATCCTGTAATATCCATTCCCGTAATTAGCAAATGAATATCATGCGTGCCTTCGTAAGTGATTACACTTTCCAAATTCATCATGTGCCGCATAACTGGATACTCATCTGTAATACCCATGCCGCCCAATATCTGTCTTGCGTCACGGCATATATCCTGAGCTATAGCACAGGAGTTTCTTTTTGCCATACTGACTTGTGCTGCAGTGGCTTTCCCTTGATCCATCAAAACACCCAATCTCCAATTTAACAACTGAGCCTTGGTGATTTCAGTAATCATCTCTGATAATTTCTTTTGCTGCAATTGAAATGCACCTAAAGGTTTATCAAACTGCACCCTCTCCTTTGAATAACGCAATGCTGTATCATAACAATCCATAGCTAATCCCAATGCACCCCATGCAATTCCATATCTCGCTTTTGTCAAACACCCCAATGGCCCTTTCAGACCTTTTACGCCAGGAAGAATATTTTCTTTGGGCACCAGCACATCTTCAAACACAAGCTCACCTGTTGCAGATGCACGCAAACTCCATTTGCCATGTATCTCGGGTGTTGTAAATCCTTTCATACCCCTTTCTACAATAATTCCTTTAATATCGCCAGCTTCATCCTTCGCCCAAACCACGGCAACATCAGCAAATGGGGCATTACTGATCCACATCTTACTTCCATTTAAAACCACATGATCTCCACTATCTTTAATATTAGTGAGCATACCAGAGGGGTTACTTCCATGATCGGCCTCTGTTAGTCCAAAACAACCCAACCACTCACCAGAAGCAAGTTTTGGCAGGTACTTCATTTTTTGCTCTTCACTTCCATATTGATAAATTGGATACATTACCAATGAGCCTTGCACACTTGCAGTAGAACGAACACCGCTGTCTCCCCTTTCTAATTCCTGCATCATCAATCCATAACTAATATTATCTAGGCCGCCCCCACCATATTTTGTTGGAATAGTTGGACCAAAACAACCAAGTTCTCCCATTTCTTTTACAATCTGTTTTGGGAATTCATTGTTTTGAGCAGCAGACTCAATAATTGGAGTGATTGATTTTTTTACATATGTCCTGACAGCAGAACGAATCATAATATGCTCTTCAGTCAACAAATCATCCAGAAGATAATAATCAGGCGATTCAAAAAGATCTTGTCTTGCCATAATCGTTAAATATAATGTTTGTAAAGTTAGGAAAGTTTGAACAGAGTACTTATTGATTAACTAGTTAACATAGTTCAAGAAACATCAAACCAAACTGGCGTATCGTCGTTCCAAGCCCCATTATAGTTAATAAAAAGCTCTTCCCCTTTTAAAATGTCTTGAACGGCAATTATTTTAATTGAATCATTATCATAATCCATTTCATAGGTGCAATTCGATGCATAAGCATGATTATATATAGGAATATACCCCAAGGCCATGCATACCTGTTTTCCTCCATCACCCCATTCAAAAATATAATCATGAAGTCGTGTTTTATCAAGATGTATTCGGTCAACTGCTTCCATGATGATTACTGGGGAAATTTCAAGTACAGTTCCAGGTTTAATGTCTTCTGATGTGAATACCCCTTTGCCCCTATTTTTTGAAGGCAAAATATGCAAGTATAATTGAATCATAAGTTAATGTTGTAGGGTGGAAAACTATGATTAATTTAGCAAAAATATAAGGGTATGAACCAGGTTGCCAACAACCTTAATATACAGGAAGAATTTGAGCGCATCCTCAGTGAGGAGAATAAGATGCGCATCCATGAATTCCTCAACAACCTGAATATCAGCGATGTGGCAGTTCTCATTGAGGAGAACGAAGACCATGCCACTGATATAATAGCATCACTATCAGTACACCGTGCCGCCAGTACGTTTAAAATACTAGAGCTAGGGATTCAGAAAACAATCATTCACGAACTTCAGCCTCTAAAAACAGCAGCGCTACTTAACGAATTACCAGCAGATGACCGTACCTCCTTTTTAGAAGAATTACCCACTGAAGCTGTTCGGGAATTAATAAAGCTTCTGAATCCAGAAGAAAGAAAAATCACCCTATCCCTGCTAGGTTATCCTGAAAGCAGTGTGGGGCGACTTATGACCCCCGACTATATTGCGGTACAGCCAGAATGGACAACGGCAGAAGTTCTAGAATACATTCGTCAATACGGCAAAGACAGTGAAACCATTGACGTAATCTATGTGGTCAACAAACAAGGACAATTAGTCGATGACGTAAGAATTCGCGAATTTCTTCTTGCCTCTCCAGATAAAATTGTTCGCGAACTAACCGACGGTAGGTATATCGCACTAAATGTAAATGACGATCAGGAGATGGCAAACCAGGTTTTCAAAATGAATAACCGCGTTGCCTTACCTGTAGTAGATAACAATAATATTTTATTAGGGATCATAACCATCGATGACGTACTCTGGGTAGCTAATGAAGAGTTCAGTGAGGATATGCAAAAAATGGGGGGTACTGAAGCCCTAGAAGAACCTTACCTAGAAATATCTATTTTAAAACTATTCAAAAAAAGAGTAGGTTGGCTTATCGTATTGTTTCTTGGGGAAATGTTAACTGCTACGGCCATGGCTTCATATGAAATTGCATTGGACAAAGCACTTGTTCTTTCTCTGTTTATTCCACTTATTATTTCCAGTGGAGGTAACACTGGTTCTCAAGCCTCATCACTAATTATTCAAGCCCTTACTGTTGGCGAAGTAACCCTAGCAGATTGGTGGAACGTAATGCGAAGAGAAATAATTTCAGGATTATTATTAGGTACTATTTTAGGGCTTATCGGATTTTGCAGAGTAGTACTTTGGTCACAAATATTTCCTGCAGTATATGGCCCGCATTTTATACTCATAGCTGTCACCGTGGGAATTTCATTGATAGGAGTTGTACTCTTTGGAACAATTACAGGATCTATGTTACCTATAGGTCTAAAAAAGCTAGGAGCTGACCCTGCAGTTTCATCTGCCCCTTTCGTAGCTACACTAGTGGATGTAACAGGAGTAATTATCTATTTCAACTGTGCTTATTTCTTTTTAAAAGGAACACTTCTATAGCATCAGATCGCTTGATGATTAAATGGCTGTAAGACCATCTCACTCACTACACCACTAGCCGGTTGTTGACACAAAAACCAAATTGCTCTAGCAGCTTCTTCCTCACGAATCATTTTTTCCTTTTGCACTTTCAAGTCTATTGTTTCCCAAAAAGGAGAATCAACACCTCCTAGAAAAATATTAGTAATTCTAATCTCCGTTCGCTTCAATTCCTCACGAATACTTTGCATCATACCAACAAGACCATATTTACTCGCAGAATACGCAGCTGCCCCTGCCATAGGCACCTTTCCCAACACTCCTGGTATATTTATTATCAGGCCCTTTTTAACCTCCTTCATTGCAGGAAGAAATGCCTTAACGAGCAAAAAGGATCCAACTAAATTAGTCTGTATAGACTGCATAAAATCTTCTAAAGAAAGTTGCTCAATGGGCTTAATGATACCCAATCCTGAAGCATTGATTAACATATCAAGCGTACCCATTTCAGCATTGACTTGCATAGCGAGTTGCTCAACCTCTGTTGCAATAGTAATGTCAACTGCTGCTACACGAGCACTATCCAATCCAATTTGCTGAGATAAGTCTTGAAGCTTTTGACTATTTCGGCCACTGATAAAAAGCGAAGCACCGCTTTGGTGTAATAATTTCACGAGGTTAGACCCTATGCCCCCAGTTGCACCTACCACCAAAATCTTCTTCCCGTTTAATTTTTCCAT
>CANKGM010000208.1 GCA_947481355.1 Chitinophagaceae bacterium | reverse complement strand
GCATTGGGGTCAACGCCTTCTAAGGGCATGTTTTCTCTTTTCCATGCATTGATTCCACCTTCAAGATTTGTTACTGTGTATCCTAGTGCAGTCAATGCTTGAGCTGCTGCTCCGCTTCTGCCTCCACTAAGGCAGTAGATAAAAATCGGTTTTTGTTTATCTAGATGAGAAGTTCTGTCATCAAACTCTGCTCTATTAAGCCAGTTTGCTTGAAGCGCATTCTTTATATGACCACTTTTGTATTCATCTGCAGTTCTGACATCAAGCAGTTGTATATTATCGGCTTGTATTGCCGTAGAAAATTTCTCTGGCGATGCTGTCAGATTTTTTTGACCATTAGTTGCACATGCCAAAAAAAGGAGGAGGCAGCCGAGTGAAATGTATTTCATGAATGATGATTTATTTAAAATTACTAACATTCTATGAAACGACTGTTTATTTACCAATTCATCGGCAATTCCATAATGAGCACTTTCGCATCCTCTTCTGCAGTGAACGTGAATTCCTCCAGGTCGTTCAACCCTATAGCATCCCTTCTATTCAATACATCACCTGCAATGGTGATTTGACCTTCAATTACAAAGAGATAAATACCATGTTGTTTAGCTTGAAGTGAATACTGTTGGGAAAAACCTTTTTCTGGATTGCTTAACCAAAACCAGGCATCTTGCATAATTTGTACTTCTTTACCTGTTTTGACAGGGGCAACAATTAATTGAAGTTTATTTTTTCGTTCTTCAATTTCAAAGTATTGTTGATCATAGCGTGGTTCAATATTTTTTTCTCTAGGGAAAACCCAAATTTGAAGGAGCGTTACAGCTTCATCTGCAGATGGGTTCATTTCAGAATGCCTTATGCCTGTTCCAGCACTCATAATCTGAACATCGCCTTCTTTTACGATAGAATTGAATCCCATTGAATCCCTATGTTGCAATGCACCAGAAAGAGGAATGGTAATGATTTCCATGTTGTCGTGAGGATGCATGCCAAAGCCCATTCCTCCATCAACTCTATCTTCGTTCAATACCCTGAGTGCGCCAAAGTGTATTCGCAATGGATCATGGTATCCTGCAAAACTGAATGTGTGATAGCTCTCAAGCCATCCATGATTCGCGTAACCCCTGCTTTTATCTCGGTGGATAATTTTTTTCATGTTATGATTATAAGTATAAAATTAATCAACGTTTGAACATCAAAAAAATAAACTTCTTATTTTTTCCAATGGTGTACTTAATTTGCTGTTATGTTGGATGAGAAATTAGGCATGTTTGAAAATAGGTTGAAGAAAGTATATAAGACCCTTCGGCAGCGAGCTTTACAACAAAAAATCACCTGTTATCGATTGTATGATCGAGACCTTCCTGAGTTTCCTCTGATTATTGACTTGTATGAAGATGATGTTCAAATTACAGAATACAGAAGCAATCATAAATTATCTGACGAAGAATATGATGCATGGCTTACACAGAGTGTAGAAGTGATTATGAAGGTGCTTTCTAAAACTCCTGATCAAGTGCATTTAAAGGAGCGCAAGCGTAAAGAAGGTCGAGCCGACCAATATCAGAAAGCTGATGATAGAAAGGAGTTTATTGAGGTGAATGAAGGTGGCTTGATCTTTTATGTGAATCTCAATGATTATTTGGATACAGGTTTATTCATTGATCATCGCATTACACGCAATATGGTTCGTAAAGAATCTGAAGGCAAACGAGTGTTAAATCTCTTTTGTTATACAGGGGCATTCTCAGTGTATGCAGCTGCTGGGGGTGCTAAAGAAGTGATTTCAGTTGATCTCTCTAATACTTATCTAGCTTGGGCAGAACGCAATATGGAATTGAATGAATTTCTTGGAGATGAGTATTATTTTGAACGGGCTGATGTGTTACAATTCTTGCCCACAATAGCTCCTGCTTCTTTTGATTTGATTATTCTAGATCCTCCTACATTTAGTAATAGCAAAGCGATGAAAGAAGTATTTGATATTCAGCAAATGCATGTAGAGTTGATCAACGAATGTCTTTCAAAGCTTACTCCAGGGGGAGTTCTTTATTTTAGCACAAACGCACGAAAATTTAGTTTGGAGATCGATTCTATTAAGGGGAGTGTAACTGATATAACCACCGCAACAACGCCATTTGATTTCAAGGGGAAATTGCTGCGGTGGTGTTATAGAATCGTATTGGTCTAAGGATTAGCTTACGATTTCAACCAATTCTACGTCAAAAATTAGATCTTTCCCAGCAAGAGAATGGTTCGCGTCCATTACTACTACATCTTCTCTAAGTTCTATGATCACTACTGGAACGGGTTGGCCATATTCGTTTTGAAGGTTAAGTTGCATTCCAACTTCTAATTCCATACCTTCTGGAACATTTGTTTTTGGGAATTCAATAATCGCTTCAGGATTAGATTGTCCATATCCATTGTCAGGATCAATTTGCAGTGTTTTCTTTTCGCCAACAACCATGCCTAATACACCAGCATCGAAACCAGCAATCATTTGTCCTGCCCCAACGGTAAATTCAAGTGGATTTCTTCCTACTGAACTGTCAAATTGTGATCCATCTGTTAGTGTGCCTGTGTAGTGAACACGTACTACATCACCTTTTTTTACTTGCATAATTTGAATTTTAATGATTATTCTCTCACTGATTGGACCTACCTTGTAATCAACAGTGTTGTTGTTTTTTGAGGGAGATAGTACAGCATAAAAACGGAGCTAAATTAATCTTAATCTTTTATTTTTATTGAAAATATATTTATAAATCTATGTCAAAAGCATTCGTTTTTTCATTGGTTTTGATATTTGGCAATTTTTTTGCACAGTCACAACCTGTTATGCCTGGTGCAAATAATCTTTCGCAGTATTTGCCTTTACTCAAGGGAAAACAAGTGGGTGTATTTGCCAATCAGACCTCTATTGTTGGAGGTACTCATTTGGTTGATACCCTGTTGAGTAAAGGCATCAACATTAAAGTCATTTTTGGCCCAGAGCATGGGTTTAGAGGCACTGCAGATGCAGGCGAGAAAGTGGGTAATTATGTTGATGAAAAGACAGGGATACCTGTTATTTCATTATATGGCAGTAAGCGAAGGCCTTCGTTTCAAGATCTTGAAGGGGTTGATATTGTCTTGTTTGATATTCAAGATGTAGGGGTTCGATTTTATACGTTTATTTCATCGCTTGAAGAGTTGATGGAGGGGGTGATTAGTGCAAAAAAACAATTGTTGATTTTAGATAGACCAAATCCAAACGGACATTATGTAGATGGTCCAGTATTAGACCAATCCCATAAATCGTTTGTTGGCATGCAGCCTGTGCCAGTTGTATATGGGATGACTATTGGTGAATATGCCCGCATGTTGATAGGAGAAAAATGGATTTCAGCTTCCAGCCAGCATGTTTATGATAGTCTTTTAAAAAAAGGTAAGAATTTACTCAAGGTCATTCCATGTAAAAATTATACACATCAAACTGTTTATAGTTTGCCGGTAAAGCCTTCGCCAAATTTGCCCATGATGTCTTCGATATATTGTTATCCATCCATTTGTTTTTTTGAGGGCACTGTATTGAGTGAGGGGCGTGGAACTGCTACGCCATTTCAGGTATTTGGACATCCATCTTTGCCAAAGGAGTTATATAGCTTTACGCCCAAAGCTATGCCAGGTGCACTGTTCCCTAAGTTTGCAGATCAACAGTGTTATGGTTGGACTATTTCTGGATCGGTTGACGACGTGAAGAAAAAAATGGGCAATAGAATTCAACTTTCGTATTTAATTAATGCCTACAAGCAGTTTCCAGACAAAGATCATTTTTTTATCCTTCCTAAATCTGGAGAGATCAAAGATGCCTTTTTTAATAAACTTGCTGGTAATGAAGAACTCATGTTGCAGATTATAGCGGGAGAATCAGAAGAGTCCATCCGAAAATCTTGGGAGCCAATGTTGAGTGAGTTTAAGGTGATTAGGAAGAGGTATTTGTTGTACAATTGAGTTGGGAGTTGGGGGTTAGGGGTTGTTTAATAAGAAAAATATCAGTTTAATTTTTTTAATTATTAAAAAAAATTTTAACTCCCAACTCCCAACTCCCAACTCCCAACTCCCAACTCCCAACTCCCAACTCCCAACTCCCAACAAATTTCTTCCCTACCTTTGCATCATGCCGTTTTTAAAAGATTGTCGGATTGTTTTTATGGGAACGCCAGAGTTTGCGGTGGCGACATTAGACAAGCTTGTCCAGGAAGGATGTAATATCGTAGGCGTGGTTACTGCACCGGATAAGCCTGCAGGAAGAGGGATGCAGCTTTCGCAAAGTGCTGTTAAGAAATATGCTATT
>CANKGM010000207.1 GCA_947481355.1 Chitinophagaceae bacterium | reverse complement strand
ATATGTATTCCTATATCTACGGTCTTGAGAATTAGATAAGTACTTATTCAAACCAGTACGAACCAAAAGGCTTAAGTTAGGTAAGAATTTATACGTTAAAGAACCTAAGCCCTTAACATTACCAGAATTCATTTTGTTAGTTGTGTTGTACTTAACCCACATTGGGTTCTCTCCACCATTTGAACCTGGGTTCCAATAGTTTTGAATCAACTGACCTTGATCATTTCTAAATTGATAATGATCCTTGATATAATCTACGCTGATGTTTGTAGGCAAACGAAGAATTTGACGGTTTACGTTTGAAAAATCTTCACCTGCTTTTACAAAGTTATTTTCAATTTGATCGAAGTACGTTATTTTGGTATCAAATGAAAGTTTATCTGTGATATTTCCACCAACCCTAAAGTTGAAGTTGTGTCTGAGGAATTTGTTGTTATCAACAATTCCTTGTCCAGATATATTATTGTAAGAGAAGAAAGATTGAATTTTATCTCCACCACCCGTTACAGAAACACCATTGGTGTATGTTTGACCAGTGCTGTAGAAATCCAAATAGTTATTTGGATGGCTTTCAAGTTTAACAGTTGCAGCATCTGCTGGATTAACGCTCCAGTTGTCAACTTGCTGTCCAACTATTTTTTCTCCCCAACCTAGCTCAGAATTTTTGATGTAGTTACCACCAGAACCTTGAGAGTATACATTTTGAAAATCGCGAAGGTTAACTGGTTGATCAAGTTGAGTACTGCTATTTACTGAAATAGCAAGTCCTTTACCAGCTGTACCTTTTTTAGTAGCGATGATGATAACACCATTTGATGCATCACTTCCGTATAGGGCCGCAGCAGAAGAACCTTTTAGAACGTTCATAGAAGCGATATCATCAGCATTCAATGAACTCAAATCACCAGGAACTCCATCAATGATAATCAATGCTTCACTGCTGTTAGCAAATGATCTATCACCTCTGAGTACAATACGTACATCAGATCCAACACCACGAGATGAACGAACTACGTCAAGACCAGCAACTTTACCAGAAAGTGAGTTGGCTACGTTTGTTTCACGTGCTTTAGTCAAATCCCTGGTTTCTACTGATTGAGTAGCATAGTTCAATGATCTCTTGCTTTTTGTTACACCAAGCGCTGTTACAACAACGTCAGCCAAAGAAGCAGAAGAAGAAGCCAAAGAAACTGATACATCACTAGCAGAACCTGCTACTGAAACTTCTTTAGATTCAAAACCAATTGAGGAAATCTGTAAAACAACATTTCCTGCTGGAACTGATAAAGAAAAAGCTCCGTTAGCATCTGTAACTGCTTGGCCTTTGCCATTTTTAACTTTTACAGTAGCCGATGGAACACCTTGATTGGCAGCGTCTTTTACAAGACCTTTAATCTGCCGAGTTTGCGCTGTTACTAGATTTGCAACTAGTAGCAAGAACAGCATTACCTTAAGTCCTTTCATGAGATTAATTTAATGTTAATTAAAGAATAAATATATGGGGGGAAGTTTTAAAAAAAAAAAAAAATACATGCAGCGTTTAAATTTCTGCAGTTATTTTTTGTTTACCAAATCAAAAAATCGCTTTTACAAATCGACAAAATTGATTAATTTAGATACAATATTAACATTATCAATTATTTAAGTATTATAATAAAATGAATGTGTATGAAACCTTGAAATAATGAGTCTTTCATTTTATCCACAAAAAAACCCCAAAAAAATGACGAAGGGCAGAAAAAAAGGTGAAAACTTACTTCATTTTCAATAAAAGGGCATTCCCATCATTCACTCCCAATATAATAGCATGGCCATTCACTTGGGCAGCGCTTCTAAAATTACCCTTTAATTTTAAGCCACTCACTGTTTGAGGAACATATCTGAAATTACCCTTCTTATCACCGTTGAGTAAAATACCATGATTAGAGGTATACCTACCAAATCTTACCCTTGTCCAACTGTTATTACCAACCAACAGCATATCATTTTGATTATCTCCATTAAAATCAGCCACCACAGAGCCATAAACTGGGGCGTATTGAGCCTCCAGCGGTAAGGCGTGTCTGAGTAGTTCACTCCCTTTATTTTCGAGATATATAGTTTCCATCAATTCAGCTTTAAGGACCTGGCTTTGTGACAACTGCTCTTTTGAAAACAAATCATCCATTTTAGCAGCAGCATAACTCTTGTAGGTAAGGAACTTTTTCTTGATACTAGGCATTTGATCACTCATTTCATCCCTTGAAAAGGCCGGATAGTTCTCCCCCTGTATATAATAGAATAGAATAGGGTCTACTGAGCCATTTTTATCAAAATCGCTAAATACCTCGGTTATTGGTTCCTTTTCGGAAACATGAAATTGGGTATTCGTTCCGGCATTGCCCAAAATCAGGTCATCGTCGCCATCCTTATCCATATCCGCTAATGTGATGGAATTCCACCAACCTTTGCTTGCAAAATGGATGTATTTATCAGATGCTTCTGAAAATTTGTTTCCTGAAAACTCATATACCTTAATAGGCATCCATTCCCCAACAACCACCAACTCTTTCTTTTTATCCTGGTTCAAATCAACCCATGCTGCATCGGTAACCATACCCAATGTTTCAAAGAATGGAGCCATGGTAGAAGTCTTGTCACTAAAATTTCCTTTGCCATCATTAATTAAAATCCGTGAAGGAGCAGGAAATGGATATTTTCTTGGAACTAATCTACCCCCAACAAATAAATCTTGATCACCATCCCCATCTACATCGGCGGCCTTGACACATCCTTTACTAAATAATAAGGATGGTAATCCCTTCTCGGTAAAATCACCTTTGCCATTATTGATGTAAAGCTTATCCTGCAGCAATGGATCAGACTCGTTAAACTCATATCCTCCATGTGCAACATACAAATCCATGTCCTGATCTCCATCAGCATCAAAAAAACAAGAAGCAGTTACTTCAGCACTAGAGTCCTTTATAAAGGCAGTTGTGTTAGACTGCTTAAAACTTCCATCTGCTGATTGAAAAAATAATTTCGAAATGGATCCTTTTGCATTTCCCAGAAATACATCTTTTCGATTATCATTATTAACATCCGCCACAACTAATCCAGGTCCACTTCTAGATAAATAGTTTGGCAATAGTCGTTGGATATTAAAATCATTTATTGGATTTTCAACATGCTTGATATTCTCCAATTCAGAAGTTTGAAATAATGTTGACACTGTTGGTTTTACATAATTATAAATTCCCTTTGCATCAACCTCTTTTAACACAAGTGTATTGTTAACAGATAAATTGGTTAACACTTGATAATGATCATTGGGCCATATGATCATCAATGAATCAATCTTGGTTATTTTGCCAAGTCCAAAATTTAAGCGCATGTCTACTGAAGATTGATACCCTCTAACTGGAAATTGTTCTTGGAAATAAATTTTGTCTTTACTATACATTTTTATTTTGGCCCCGATACCATTTTTATTTTGGCCTTCTCCATTCAATACTACCCGGAGATAATTATTCTTAACAATTTTATCGGCATTATTTTTATATATAGAAGCATAATCATCCGTGTTATTTACAACAAGATCCATATCACCATCATTATCTAAATCGGCATAAGCTGCTCCATAAGAAAGTATAGGTAAATCAAATCCCCAATCTTTAGTAGTATTCTTGAAGGTACCATTGCCATTATTCTTGAACATGTAATTCGGAATTTTAAGCGTCGGCATCAATTCTAGAATTTTCGTAATAGGTTCTCCAGATTTTACTTTTTCACCTTTAGATAATTTAGCCGCCATGAAATTTATAAAATCATGATCAGAAAAATCTTTTACAAAACCATTCCCAATAAACAAATCCTTATTCGTGTCCCCATCAAAATCGCAGAATAAGGCAGCCCAACTCCAATCTGTATTGGATATCCCAGCAAGCTGTCCAACTTCAGAGAACGTTCCATCGCCATTATTTCGTTGAAGCATATTTTGACTAAACTGAGGCTGAAAACCATTCTTGATAAGCAGGTTGGTTTTATCAAAATTATTTGAACCCGCATGTGTCTTCAACAGATAATTGGTTTCAGGTAACATGTCGAGTGTGACTAAATCTGTCAACCCATCATTATTGTAATCCGCAGCATCTATTCCCATGGTATTAAGGGAAGTCAAATTCATGCAATTGGCAAAAGACTCTGTAAAGGTTCCGTTCTTATTATTGATATAATAATAATCATTCTCTTCAAAGTCATTAGACACATACACATCCGGCCATCCATCATAATTTAAATCTGATACAGCAATACCCAATCCGAAATTCAATACGTTTGAAACAATGCCAGCTTCATCACTGATGTTTTGGAATTGCCCTT
>CANKGM010000206.1 GCA_947481355.1 Chitinophagaceae bacterium | reverse complement strand
CTTGCAGTTGAAAGGAATTGAAGCCTATTGTCCATTGAACAAGGTGAGGCGAAAGTGGAGTGACCGAATCAAGGTTATTGAAGAGCCATTGTTCAAGAGCTATATTTTTGTGCGGATTGAAGAAGAGCTCAAGACTGAAATTCGATATGTGGACGGTATACTGAATTTTGTATATTGGAATGGTAAGCCCGCCATTGTAAAAGATGAAGAAATTATTGAGATTAAAAAATTCATGTCTGAATACGATGATGTTGAAATTAGAGCCATCGATGTAAATCCTGCCGATGAAGTAATGGTCAATGCCGGTGTGATGATGGGTGCATCTGGTCGAGTAATTCGAACGATGGGCAATAATATTGTAGAGGTAAGAATAGATAGTTTAGGATTTATTCTCACTGCTAAATTCGATCGCAAAAATGTTATCAAACTATAATTAAAACTATAAACCTCATGAGGTTCATATCATTCATCGCTGCACTTTTTTATTTGAGTTCCTGCACAACGTATAGTAAGTTGCAGTACTTGCAAGGGGAAATTGATTCTACAAAATATAGTCAATTCAACGTGCCCGAGCAACGTGCTCAAAAAGGAGATCAGATAACCATCAATGTGTTCAGTGACAATGCTGCTGCTAGTGCACCATTTAATACCGGTTCATTGACAACGTCAGTAGGAAGCACAACATCTTCATTGCAATCTTCAAGCAATACAGCTTCAGTAAATCCAGGAGCCTATGAAGTGGATAAAGATGGAAACATATTTTTCCCAGTACTCGGCATTTTGAATATTGAAGGACTAACCAAAGAAGGCATCTCCAACTTATTAGACAGTAAACTTAAAGGTACTTACCTCAACAACCCATATTATGTTATTCGTTTTCAAAACTTGAAATTTACTGTGTTTGGGGAAGTGGGGCATCCTGGAGTATATCCATTGGTAAGAAATAACCTCAATATTTTTGAAGCGCTTACTTCTGCTGGTGATTTAACAATGTATGGTAAACGTTCGAATATACTTGTGATTCGTGAGAACAATGGCAAGAGAGAATTCGGACGAATTGATATTACCAAGCCAGATGTATTTAATTCACCGTATTATTATTTGCAACAGAATGATATGGTGTTGGTTGATATGAGCAAACAGAAAGTGTTGGGTGGCGATCAAGCGGCTCTGAGAAATTTGAGCTTATTGTTATCATTTGTAACAACCTTATCCTTCTTATTCAGAATATTCAATTAATAGTTAGTCAAAAGACAAACCACTAATGGAGCAACAACATAACAGCAAGCTGAAAATTCCATTTAAAGAAGAATTCAGTATACGCGAATTCATATTACGCTATATCCATGTTATACCATGGGCTATTATAACAATTAGTATTGCATTAATGATTGCGTATACAAAGATCAGATATACCAATCCAATTTATCAGGCATTCGGTAAAGTGATTATGAAATCAGATGGTAACCGAGGCTCCTCTTCAAAAGGAAAGTTTGCAGAATTATATATGATGCAAACGGATAACAGTGATTTAGATGATGAAATGGAGCTTATTAAGTCCTCATCCATGGCTCGCTTGGTTGTTCAATCATTGGGTTTACAGCAGCAGTACTATATAAAAGGAAGTTTTAGAACGACAGCAGTGCATACGAATATGACTCCAGTAGATTGTAAAATACTTTCACTTACAGATTCTACTTTACGCATAAGCTTAGAAATTTTAGTTCTAAATAGCTCTTCGTTTAACATTGTTGGAAATCCTAAG
Organism: Chitinophagaceae bacterium; assembly: GCA_947481355.1. Classification (GTDB taxonomy): domain Bacteria; phylum Bacteroidota; class Bacteroidia; order Chitinophagales; family Chitinophagaceae; genus Pollutibacter. The sequence goes on along the minus strand of CANKGM010000206.1, from coordinate 2,618 downwards.
CCTATCAAATTTGGGGAAGTATTTAAGTATGCAAGTGGGACATTTGTTTTAAACAAAAAAGATCCACATATTTCCACTAGTTCCAATAAAAATATCATCATTACCTGGACTCCGCTTGATGATATAGCAAAAAATTTAGCCAGTCAAATACAATTGACTGCCTCAACAAATGGGTCACATGTATTGACATTCAGTATTACGCACGAAAATAATCAAATTGCAAAAGATATTATCAATGGCTTTTTAGCTGTCTATGAACAATACTCCTTAAATGACAAGAGAGCCGTTGCGAAAAATACAATAGAATTTATCAATAGTCAACTTGGATTAGCGAGTGAAGAGTTGAGTGGTGTAGAATCTAATCTGCAAGGATTCAGAGAGCAAAATAAAGTAATTGCTCCAGAAGCTCAGGCTAACTTATTCATGGATAAAATGACCAGTGCAGAAAAATTGATGGAAGAGCAAGGGGTTAAATTGAAGTTGATTGAGTACATGGGTAAGTATCTAGCTGATAATAAAAATGCATACCGTGGCTTGCCTGTTGTATTAGGTATGGAAGATGCTAATTTCGGAACATTAGTTTCCGACTATAATAGGTTACAACTTCAACGAGAAATTGCACTCAATACCATGCCTGCTGGGAATCCCATAATTAAGGATTTGGAGACGGCCATGGATAAGCAACGTAATGAAATGGTATTAGCGCTTTCGAATGCTAAAGAAAATTTGCTTTTGGGTGTGAAAGAGTACCAAGGTAAAACAAGGCAGGCTAATGCAGAATTCAATAAAGTGCCTGGCTTGCAAAGGTCGATGTTGGATATTATGCGGAAGCAAAAAATTGCAGAAGAGCTGTATACATTTTTATTAGAAAAAAAATTGGAGACATCCATCGGCGCTGCATCCACTATCTCTAGTATTCAACTACTTGAGTCAGGCTTTTCTTCAGGTGTGCCAATCAGTCCTAATACAAAGGGAATTTATATGTTTGCCTTTGCTATTGGTTTAGTGTTGCCCGTACTGGTTATTTTCATTAAGGAGTTGTTGAATGACAAAATAAAAAATAAATCTGATCTAGATATCTTTACCACAGTTCCAGTTTTGGGTGAAGTAGGACATTCAGAGTCTAATAAGTCATTAATCATTACGACGAGCGATAGACGATTTATTTCAGAGCAGTTTAGGATTTTGCGCACGAATCTGCAATATATTTTTCTCAAGAAGCAATCTTCATATGTATTGCTTGTAACATCTTCAGTGAGTGGAGAAGGAAAGAGTTTTATTTCTACCAATATGTCAGCCGTTATGGCTGTTTCCGGAAAGAAAACAGTGTTGTTGGAATTTGATATCAGGAAGCCACGAGTAATGCAAGGACTAGGGATGGAGAATAAACGGAATAAAGGAATAAGTAACTATTTGGTGGGTAATGCAAGTTTGGAGGATATTATACAGAAGGTTCCGGACATGGAAAATTTATATGTTATTCCATGCGGGCCTATTCCTCCAAATCCGGCTGAGTTAATTTTGAGTGAACGACTTAACCAATTTTTTGATGAGGTGAGAGCTGAATTTGAGATGGTAATAGTGGATACTGCACCGGTGGGTTTGGTAAGTGATGGGTATGTGTTGAGTCAATTTAGTGACGCATCATTATATGTTGTTCGACATAATTTTACCCTCAAGCAGCAAATTGAAAATATCCAAATGATTTATGAGGCCGGTAAGTTGCCAAAGATGTCGTTGGTGATTAATGATGTACGGGCATTGATTGGCTATGGTAAATATTATGGCTATGTGAATTATGGAAACATGAGCTATGGAGCAGAGGTCTCTCATTACTTTGATGTTACAAAGCGGAAAGGATTTCTGCGGTTTCTTAGAAAAATATTTGGTGTGTAGTCTATCATCTTTCTATTTTTTGAACAAGCAATAAATTTTATCAATCAACACTAAAGCAGAGCATAGTAAACAAGAGCAATGGGATTTAGAAATAAAACCCCAGTCGCATTTATTAGACATTAATCTAAAAGAGGTATGGAAATACCGTGATTTGATGTGGATGTTTGTAAAGCGCGATTTCACTGCTCAGTTCAAGCAAACGATATTAGGTCCGTTATGGCATTTTATACAACCTCTTTTTACCACGATTGTATATTTAGTAGTATTTACAAATATTGCTAAGATTTCAACCGACGGTGTTCCTCCTACGTTATTTTATATGAGTGGCATTGCGTTATGGAATTATTTTTCTTCTTGTTTAAATGCTACCTCAAATACATTTGTGGCCAATGCGGGTATTTTTGGGAAAGTATATTTTCCGAGGTTAGTAATGCCCCTTTCAACTGTGTTGAGTAATATAGTGAAGTTTGGTATCCAGTTTTTGTTGCTGTTAATCACCATGGCCTGGTATTACTTCAACCCTTCAACCCTTCAACACTCCTCAACCCTTCAACCCTTCAACCACTTCAACTTCTTCAACCCTTCAACCTTATTGCTGCTGCCCCTCCTCGTCCTCATCATGGCCGGATTAGGTCTTGGGCTAGGTATTATCATTTCATCGATGACAACGAAGTACCGCGACTTAACCGTGTTGATTGGCTTTGCGGTACAGTTATTGATGT
>CANKGM010000205.1 GCA_947481355.1 Chitinophagaceae bacterium | reverse complement strand
TTTGATTTTTTCCTTGTCATGTCTTTTGCCATTCTTATCTGCTCCTTGGATTCAATATTTTATTGCGGCTGCCTTCATTATCTTCTTTCTAGGAGTTAAAGATGATATCATGCTATTGTCTCCTTTGAAAAAATTCATAGGACAATTAGTTGCCGTATTCATTTTAATTTTTAAGGGTGGGTTTTTAATTAATTCGTTTCATGGGTTTTTAGGAATCAATCAGTTACATCCTATACTTTCCATTGCTTTTTCTTTTTTAACGATGTTGGTTATTATTAATGCATTTAATTTAATAGACGGGGTAGATGGATTAGCAGGTATGCTGGGTCTCATTTCTTCCGTTACTTTTGGTATATTTTTTATCTTGGAAAATGATTTAATTTTTGCATCATTGTCATTTTCATTAGCGTCAGCATTGGCTGCCTTTTTGATCTTCAACCTTGCTCCTGCCAAAATTTTTATGGGTGATACTGGTTCACTGTTATTGGGATTGGTTAATGCTATTTTAGTGATACATTTTATTAATATAGAGTCTTCAGATGCATCGCAAATGCATTTGCATGCATCCCCGGCTTTGGGTTTTGCAATCCTGTTTGTTCCATTAATGGATACATTCCGAGTTTCATTGTTGCGAATTTATCAGGGTAAGTCTCCTTTTGAATCAGATAAAAATCACATACATCATATTCTACTAAGACGCGGGTATAGTCATATGAAAATTTCAATTGTACTTTCTTTGTTCACTATAGCTTGTGTACTTTTGACTTTACTTGCCCAACCGCTTGGACTCAACTTGATTTTTTTATGTTTGTTTTTGACGCTGCCAGTTATGATGTTCCTTCTCAAGGAGAGAAAGCAGGCTGTTTCTATTGGTGAATACAAGTTTATGGCTTCAGATTTGAATTCTTTAGCTTCATCTAAAATAGTTACCTCAGAAGGTAAGATTGTGGAGCGCAGCTCCAAATTGTAATCTCTGTTAAATTTTTTCTACCCCTTTTCTTTTGATTTATTAGCTTTGCTTAGCAAAGAACTCAATTATGTCAGAAGAATTAGCATTATCCATTAGTATAGCTTCAGAGTCTATGACCAAAGCCATTTCACATCTTGAAGCAGAGCTTGTGAAACTTAGGGCTGGTCGTGCCAATCCACAAATGTTTGACGGTCTTGTAGTCGATTATTATGGCTCACCAACTGCTATTGCACAAGTAGCGAATATTTCTGTGGCTGATGCCCGGACATTAACGATACAGCCTTGGGAGAAGAATATGTTGCAGCCTATTGAACGATCAATTATTGCTGCTAATATTGGTGTTACTCCACAAAATGATGGTAGCATCATCCGTATATTCCTTCCACCATTGACAGAAGAGCGAAGAAAGGAGATTGTTAAGCGTGTTCAAGGGGAAGGGGAGCAATCAAAGGTAGCCATCAGAAATATTCGAAGAGATGCTATCGAAGCAATAAAAAAGATGCAAAAAAATGGATTGAGCGAGGATACTGCAACCGATGCGGAAGCTGAAGTCCAAGAAATAACAAACAAATTTATTGCCCTGGTGGACAAGCACCTTGCGTCAAAGGAAAAGGAAATTATGAGTGTTTAGGCTAAAAATTCAGCTATTTGCCTAATGTCCAGGTAGTTCCCTTTTTTGTCTATAATCCCTTGGATTCTTGATAAGTAAGAGGTATTGTCAATAATTATCTGCTTCCTACTCCTCAGTTTTTGCATTGATTCCATATATTTGTCGCCTTACAGTACAATAATCGATTACACGTGAATACGGCTTCTTATCAAATAAAACTGCCTCAATTTGAAGGTCCTTTTGATCTTCTACTTTTCTTTATAGAACGGGATGAGCTTGATATATATAATATTCCCATTAAGAATATAATTGATGATTTCCTTCATTTTATTCGATTATCAGAAGAGGACAATATTGAGTTGAGTAGTGAATTCATTTTATTCATTTCAACCCTTATGCGGATTAAAGCAAAAATGTTGCTTCCGAGAAAAGAGTTGGATGAGCAGGGGAATGAAATCGATCCTAGAAAAGAGTTGATTGATAAAATTTTAGAGTACAAGAAGTTTAAGGAAGCTTCTAAATTGTTAGCTGACCTAGAGCAGCAGCGTATGTTTATGGTTAAGCGTGGCAATTTGAATAATGATCTTCAAGTGGTTGGCGAAGAAGCATCGGAGGGAACAGAAATCCAGTCAGTATCCTTGTTCAAACTCATGAAGGTGTTTGAAAAAGTTATGCAGCGTCTGCACGATCGTCAAAATAAACCACAGCACGTTGTATATCGCTATAACTACACCATGGAAGAGAGTAGGGAGTATGTGTTAAAAATGAGTAGTGAAGAAAAAACGATGTCTTTTGAAAAATTATTTGACGTTTGCCAAGATAGACTTCATGCAATCTTTTTCTTTCTAACTGTACTTGAGCTTATTCAACAAAGTTATCTTGCCATAATCATCGGTGAAGGAAGGAATAATTTTATTATAGAGTTTAATGAAAATAGGCCTGAGGATTTGCCTATGGAAATCATAGCGTAACCTGTAAACTCTCCTTCATCATTTCGCGAATAGTCTCTGCAATGGCATCTGCATCGTAATGACACTCATGGTGTAATTGCTTTTGAGAGCCATGTTCCACAATTCTATCTGGTATACCAAGCATTTTTACTTCTGCTTGATATCCATGTTCAGCCATGAATTCAAGTATGGCTGACCCAATACCGCCAACGATAGTTCCATCTTCAACAGTAATGATTTTTTTATACGACTTGAATACTTCGTGGAGTAATTCATGATCTAGTGGTTTTGCAAATCGCATATCATAGTGGCCAGGATTTATACCTTCTGTTCTAAGGTTTCGTATCGCTGCGGCAGCAAAGTTGCCTGGATGTCCAAACGTTAAAATTGCAATATCCTTACCTTCCTTTATTTTTCTACCTTTTCCTATTTCTATCTCTTCCATCTCTGTCTTCCACTCTGGCATCATTCCTTCACCCCTTGGATAGCGTATCACGAATGGTTGTTTGATTTTATCTAGCTGAGCTGTATACATGAGGTTTCTCAACTCAGCTTCGTTCATTGGTGAGCTTACAATCATATTTGGAATGCATCGCATAAATGCAATATCATAAACTCCATGATGTGTAGGTCCATCATCGCCAACAAGTCCGGCTCGATCAAGACAGAAAACAACCGGAAGGCTTTGTATAGCTACGTCATGGACAACTTGATCATAGGCACGTTGCATGAACGAAGAGTATATATTGCAGAACACCTTAAGTCCTTGTGTGGCCATTCCAGCGCTAAGTGTAACGGCATGCTGTTCACAGATCCCAACATCAAGTGCTCTTTTTGGCATCACTTCCATCATATATTTGAGTGATGATCCAGAAGGCATCGCTGGGGTGATACCAAAAATTTTTTCATTTTTTTCAGCAAGTTCAATGATAGTTTTACCAAATACATCTTGGTATTTGGGTGGTTGTGGAACATCAAATGTTTTTTTATAAATCTCACCAGTTACTTTATCAAAAAGCCCAGGTGCATGCCAGGTTGTTTGATCTTTTTCTGCAAGTGCATATCCTTTCCCTTTTGTGGTAATGATATGCAATAATTTCGGTCCTGGGATATCACGTAAATCAGTGAGGGTATCAACTAGTTTGGTAATATTGTGCCCGTCAATTGGTCCGAAATAGCGAATCTTCATCGATTCAAATAGATTACTACGCTTATTAATGAATCCTTTTATGCTATGCTCTAACTTGCTAGCAACTTTTCGTGTGAAATTTCCACCTCTTGGAAGTTTGCCCAAGCTTTTCCATATTTCATCTTTTAATTTGTTATATGTATGAGAAGTTGAAATATCAGTAAGATATTCTCTTAGGGCACCTACGTTGGGATCTATGCTCATGCAATTATCGTTAAGGATAACTAACATATCTGAATCGCTAACACCTGCATGGTTCATAGCTTCAAACGCCATACCAGCTGTCATGGAACCATCGCCAATAATCGCAACCGATTTTTTGTCGTGCTCTCCTTTATATTGAGCGGCAATTGACATTCCTAACGCAGCAGATATAGATGTAGATGAATGACCTACACCAAATGTGTCATATTCGCTTTCACTCCGTTTAGGGAAGCCACTTAAGCCACCATATTTTCTATTGGTGTGGAAGTTATCTCTTCTTCCAGTAAGTATTTTATGGCCATAAGCTTGATGTCCTACGTCCCATACCAGTTGGTCGTAGGGCGTGTTGTAAATATAATGAAGGGCTACACTAAGTTCAACAACACCTAGGCTGGCGGCAAAATGCCCACCATGTACACTGACTACATCAATAATGTATTGGCGAAGTTCGTCGCATACTTTATATAACTCGTCCTTCC
>CANKGM010000204.1 GCA_947481355.1 Chitinophagaceae bacterium | reverse complement strand
TAGCGGTTTCTACTAAAATAGCTACGCCATGAGGAGCATAGCCTTCATAAAGTATTTCTTCAAAATTCTCGATGTCTTTTCCTGTAGCTCTTTTGATGGCTGCTTCAACCCTGTCCTTAGGCATTCCAACACTTTTGGCATTTTGGAAACACCTTCTAAGTGCCGGGTTTGTGCTTGGTTCAGGACCGCCAACTTTTACTGCAATGGCAATTTCTTTACCAATACGAGTGAATTGCTTAGCCATTCTATCCCAACGGGCAAACATCGATGCTTTTCTAACTTCAAAAATCCTTCCCATAGTACAATATGATTTTAAGTATGCTAGTATTTCTTAAGGGGATACAAATTTAAGGGTTCTCTATGGTGTAAAAAAAACCCGGATAAGTGATCATCCGGGTTTTTTCTATTATCGTCCTCTTTACTTATTTAATTTACTGTGCTTTTTGCTGTATAAGAAATAAACAACTAAACCAAGAGCCATCCAACCGAATGCCACTTTGAGGGTTTCATTATCCAACCCATATATCATGGCAAGGCAAATCAACGCTCCAAGCACACTTACTACAGGTGCTAGAGGCGCTTTAAATGGTCTTTCTAGGTTTGGCGCTTTAACACGAAGTATCCATACACCAATACTTACTAGTACAAATGCAAACAGTGTTCCAAAGCTAGTTAAGTCTCCTGCTACGTGGCCAGGCACAAACGCTGCGAAAAGTCCTACAAAAACAAATAAAATAATATTTGCTTTGTATGGCGTTTTGTATTTAGCGTGTAGTTGTCCAAACGCTTTAGGTATTAAGCCATCATTACTCATGGTGTAGAAGATTCTGCTTTGCCCCATCAACATGACAAGAATTACTGATGAGAACCCCGCCAAAATTGCAACGGTTACTGCAGTAGCTAGCCATCCAAATTTTGGCATACCCGTTGTGATTGCATAAGCCACAGAAGCCTCACGGCCTTTTTCAGGGTCAACAAAATCTTTCCAGTTCGCTACACCGGTAAGTACATGACCAAATAAAATATATAAGATGGTGCAAATTACCAATGAGCCTAAAATACCTATGGGCATATCTCTTTTTGGATTTTTAGCTTCTTGTGCTGCGGTACTTACTGCGTCAAATCCGATGAATGCGAAGAAAACAATCCCTGCACCACCAAGAACTCCACCCCAACCATGTTTATTCCATTGGCTATATTCAGCAATCACTTTACCAGCTTTATCTAAAACAGGAGGTGTGTTCTCCGGAATCAAATATGGAACATAATTTTCAGGCTTGATATACTGCCATCCAATGGCAATAAAAATCAACACCACGGCAACTTTTATAAATACTATAATCGCATTCACTGTTGCAGATTCTTGTGTTCCCTTAATTAAGAGTAGGGTTAGTAATAAGAGTATAACTAAAGCAGGGGCATTAATCATACCTGCATGCAAAACACCTGCTGAATCAGTAAAACTTTCAAAAGGAGAGTGGCACCATTCATATGGTATCTGTCCCCCTAACAGCTTGTTTAAATACTCACTCCATGCAATAGATACCGTAGCAGCTCCGAGTGCATATTCCATAATTAGCGCCCATCCTATAATCCAAGCTACAAGTTCACCCATGGTTACATAGGAGTAAGCATAAGCACTTCCAGAGATCGGAATCATAGAAGCAAATTCTGCATAACAGAGTCCTGCAAATGCACAACCAACGGCTGCAACAATAAATGAAAGTGTTACGCCAGCTCCAGCAGCTTGTCCTGCTGCTGCTGCAGTCCTCACAAAAAGGCCTGCACCAATGATGGCTCCAATGCCTAATGCAATGAGATTGCCAGCACCAAGCGTTCTTTTGAGGCCCTTTTCTGAATTAGATGCTTCTGAGAGCAATAAGTCGAGCGATTTTCTTCTGAATAAACTCATAGCAATTAGTTAGTTAGTTGTTTGAGGAATGTTGTAAAATAAATAATTATTCCAACACATGGATATTTATTTTGTCTCCATAATTAGCATACCCAAATGGATTTTAATGTTTATTTTAGGAGACAATAAACTAAACCTCCATCAAAGATGAAAGGAAGCGGATCAGGTAAATTGACTATGTATATTTTGTTTGCCATGGTTCTTGGCATTTTAGCCGGGTATATAGTGCATATTGAGTCTTCTCCAGAAACCATCAAGGCGTTTTCAACAAACATCAAGTTATTGACAACCATTTTTTTAAGATTGGTTCAGATGGTTATTGCACCATTGGTATTTACTACTCTTGTTGTTGGGATAGCCAAGTTAGGTGACCTCAAATCGGTCGGGCGAGTTGGAGGGAAAGCTATGTTGTGGTTTATTTCTGCTTCCTTGATTAGTTTACTATTGGGGATGGTATTGGTGAATTTTTTCAAACCAGGCACTGCAATTAATTTAAGCACAGCTGATCTAGATGGCGCAAAAGATTTAATCGGTAAGACACAAGAATTTTCCTTTCAAAAATTTATTGAGCACGTATTTCCCAAAAGCGTAATTGAAGCCATGGCTTCAAATGAGATTCTTCAAATTGTTGTGTTCAGTATTTTCTTTGGAGTAGGTACAGCAGCCCTTGGCGAGAAAGGAAAAATTATTGTTAAAGCAATGGATTCAATCTCCCATATCATTTTGAAAATGGTTGGCTATGTAATGAACTTTGCACCACTTGGTGTATTTGGTGCAATTGCTGCCGTCATTGCATCAAAAGGACTGGAAGTATTTTCCTTTTACGGACAATATTTATTGTCTTTTTTAATAGGTATTGCCGCATTATGGGTTGTACTGTTAACAGTTGGGTATATTATTTTGAGGAAGCGACTACTTGTTTTATTGAAAGCTATATCTCAACCACTTCTCATCGCGTTTAGTACAACAAGCAGTGAGGCCGTATTTCCTAAACTCACTTCGGAGTTAGAAAAATTCGGGTGTAAAGATAAAATTGTCTCTTTTATTCTTCCTCTAGGGTATAGTTTCAATTTGGATGGAAGTATGATGTATATGACCTTCGCCAGCTTAGCAATCGCTCAAGCATATGGTATTCATCTTGATTTGGGAACACAACTGACCATGCTGTTGGTTTTGATGCTCACTAGCAAAGGAATTGCTGGTGTTCCAAGAGCTTCTTTGGTTGTTGTTACAGCCACATGTGCTATGTTTAAAATCCCACCAGAAGGAATTGCACTAATTATTCCTATTGACCATTTTTGCGATATGTTTAGGTCTATGACCAATGTTGTTGGAAATGCACTAGCAACTAGTGCTGTGAGTAAATGGGAAAATGAATTAACCGATGTTGGCACAGAGACTATGGGTTAGACAATTAGGTTTATGTTGACGCATTAAATAATATTATGATAGAACTTGCAATACAGTGGAAAGATTTCTTGAACCCTGAATTTTATATTCAGCATGGGGGCCTATGGCTTTTTTTGTTTATCGTTTTTGCAGAGACAGGTTTATTTGCTGGGTTTTTTCTTCCAGGAGATTCATTGCTTTTTGTTGCAGGAATATACAGCAATGAATTAGCTTCTGAATTGTTCAATCTAAATAATGACATCCTGAATTTATTCTTATTATCCACTCTTGTATTTTGTGCTGGAGTACTTGGTAATACAGTCGGATATTGGTTTGGTGCTGCAAGTGGAAAATATCTTTTTCAGCGAAAGGATAGTTTCTTTTTCAAGAAGAAGCATTTATACGCCGCTCAAGAATTTTATGAAAAGCATGGTGCTGGTGCTATTGTTTTTGCACGATTTCTTCCTATCATAAGAACATTTGCCCCCATCATTGCTGGTGTTGTGAAGATGGATAAGCATCGTTTTTCTTTATACAATATCGTTGGGTGTGTGTCCTGGGTATTGGTCATGTTGTTTTCTGGGCACTACTTATACAAATTCTTTTTAGATCGTTTTTCATTTGATCTAAAAAGTCACCTTGAAATAATAGTGTTAGGAATCATTTTCGTAACCACTGCCCCAGTGATTATAAAACTGGTTGCTAGTGGGAGAAAGAAATAACAAAGTAGATTGAGTTAGGGTATCAGTTTTCTAAAAAATTCATTTTTTTTCTGAATGTTTCTTCTGTGAACCAGGCTGCAATTACAGCTATACACATTACAACTATACCAGTTACAATTCCACTTTTGATCAGATTCCATTTCCACGTCTCTTGAAACAAATCAAGGAACATTAAGTTAATTAGCGGCAATGCCCCTCTAACCATGTTCGGAATCGTAGTGGCAGCGGTTGCTCTAAGGTTGGTGCCAAATTGTTCCGCACCCATGGTTACAAAAATGGCCCAAAACCCACTGCTAAATCCAAGGAGCCCACATATTAAATACATCATGGAGTCTGAATTATTCAATGTCGAAAAATACAAGAAACATGAAATAATGGTGAATCCAT
>CANKGM010000203.1 GCA_947481355.1 Chitinophagaceae bacterium | reverse complement strand
TCTGCTGCTGCAATCCTAGGTTTCACCAGAATAAAGTTGATCACAGATCGTACGCCATTTAGATTTTCAATGGCAGTTTTAGCATTGGTGCGTTGATATTCCCATTCAACTTCGCCATCCAATCGAACGTTACCGTCTTCCACTTTTATTTTAATTTTTTCTTCTTGTACTGCTGAATGCCACTTCAACGCATTCAATACGGCCTCCGCAATTTCTGTATCAGTTTTTTTATAGGTTGGAGAGACACCTATTTGAATATCTTCTGCAATGGCTTTTACGCCAGATACTTTTTTGGAAACTTTCTCTGCAGTTAATTTTTTTGAATATGAATCAACCTGACCAGAAAGGGTAACAATGCCATTTTTTACCGCTACCCCAATTTCACAAGCATTCAGGAAGGGTTCCCATTTCAATTCTTCCATGACGTCTTTCTGAATTTTTGCATCAGTTTTCATAATTTATTTTTTAAGTTGTTAATAATCAAGTTCTAATTTTTACCAAAGTAACATCTACGCACAAGCGTTTGCAATGAGTGCAATCATGAAGAGATTTGATTCTAATCATTCTTGGCGGCATCTATCTTAAAATCTATTGCTTGGTATTTTTTGATTTACTTTTGACCTTTATCAACATCAACTCTTTGTATGGACGTTACTCCTCCCGATTACCTAAACCCAAACTTACCAACCGGCTTAACCCATGTTTCTATTCCAATTGTGGAAGCAACGCCCGAATCAGTCAAGGGGTATGGATGGCTAGTAGATGATCCCGCTAACTGCAAAATGGAAATTACCCGTTGGCCTGCTCAGGGATGGAGACCTGTAGATACTGATTCAGGGGATGAAGGAGGTACAACAGAGGGAACTTTTTATAGCGAATGGAAAGGCGATTTTCTCTATGGAAGTAATGAAGCCGTAGGAGGCCATTATATTTTAGGATATGCAACAGATCCAGAACTAGCTTCTGAAACAAATGCAGCTGCACCTAAAAAAATACTTTTATGGCATGCGAATTATCACCCAGACGGCGGACAACTATTCTTCCCAATCGATAAGCGTCCTTTCTTAGTGCCTGTTGCACTTCCTGGAGATGATGTTAAACCGGAAGATTTTATTTGTTTTTACTGCAAGGGCGACCAAGGCTTATATATACACGCAAATATTTGGCATGAAGGCGTTTTCGCCATTAATGGGAAACAGCGGTTTTTAGATCGTCAAGGTGCCGTCCACGCACGCGTTTCGGTTGAATTTGCAAAAGAATTCAATTGCTTGTTGGAAATACCACTGACAAGTCTATAATTATTAGGCAATCATCCGGATATATAAGGCCTCAACTTTTTTCCTTGCCCACTCTGTTTTTCGGAGAAATTTCAAACTTGATTGAATGCTCGGATTGCTGGTGAAACAATTGATGGGTATATGCATGCCAAGGTCTTCCCAACCAAAAAAATCCACGAGTTCAGTAACTATTTTTTCCAATGTTTTTCCATGTAGAGGGTCGTTGGATGGTAATGACATATCAATCTATTATAGTGTAATAATAAATCATTTTTTCTCCTCAGCAACATTCACAACCTTTGAGGCTATAATTAGGATTGAATAGATTCATGGAACAACATCGTTATTTTATCTTGAATAAGCCTTACGATATGGTATCACAATTTGTAAGCACACATGAGGTGGCCTTGTTGGGGGATATTGATTTTTCTTTTCCAATAGGTACTCATGCTATCGGACGCCTAGACAAGAATTCCGAAGGATTATTATTACTTACCACAGATAAAAAAATTACCCGATTGTTGTTTCAGGGTAAAGTGCCTCATACTCGAACATATTTATTGCAAGTCAGAAACATTATCACTGAATCTACATTAGCATTGTTGAGAACAGGTGTAACCATACCCGTTAAAGGTGGAGTGGATTATATTACAAAACCATGTGAAGTTGAAGAAGTTCCTGCACCAGAAAATTTATTTTCTTCAGGTTATGAACTCCATCCACGGGTCCCATGTTCTTGGTTAAAAATTACCTTGACTGAAGGCAAGTTTCACCAAGTAAGAAAAATGATGGATGCGGTTAGGCATCCTTGCAAACGATTGATTCGCATTTCTATTGAAGAAATTACACTTGATGGAATAAAGCCTGGTGAAATCAAGGAAATTAATGGGGAAGAGTTTTATGCTAAACTCAACTTATCTATTCCATAATCCATTTATTCAGATTCCAGAAATTGAGCAGAGGGTTGGTATTATAATTTAAATGCAGATGTTAACATAGCCTTTTTTAACTTTAGAGTTCTTAGTATGATGAAGAAGGAAAATAATTCAGAAGGAATCCAGATCAATAAATACATCAGTAATTCTGGCTTTTGCTCCCGAAGGGAAGCAGAAAAATTAATTGAGCAGATGCGTGTGACCATTAATGATGAACTATGTTTATTGAGCGCGCGTGTTCATGCCGGAGATGAAGTAGCTATTGATGGAGAGCGAATAAAAAATAAACAAAAGGCAATTTATATTGCCTTAAATAAGCCTGTAGGCGTTACCTCAACAACAGACACCACAGATAAAAGCAATATCATCAGTTTTATGAATCACCCTAAGAGGATATTTCCGGTGGGTAGACTTGACAAAGATTCTGAAGGATTGATTTTGTTAACGAATGATGGCGATATCGTGAATAAAATTCTTCGCGCAGGAAATAATAATGAAAAAGAATATGTTGTAACGGTTGATCAGGAGCTTAAGCCAGAAATGATTAGACAAATGGGAACAGGTGTCAAAATATTGGGAGAACGGACCAAACCCTGTTACATAAAGCAAGAGGGTTCTAGGCGCTTTCGAATTATCTTGAAACAAGGACTAAATCGTCAAATCCGACGCATGTGTGCTGAATTTGGCTATAAAGTCAAAACACTAAAACGTATTCGTATCATGCATATCACCTTAGGCAATTTAGCAACGGGTAAATGGCGCTATCTTAATCCAGTTGAAATCGAGCAATTGGAAAAAACACTTCTTAATGCGAATAACTGATCTTTCGTATTTAATAAGTAAATTGATCTCAAATCAGATAAATTAATTTCATATGAAAAAAAGTTCACTTCTTATGTCAACAACAATTTCAAGAATATCATTAATGATTGTATTAGTTGTTGGAGTTGCATTCTCAACAATTGCAAAAAACGTTGCTGAAAAACCTATCGAGGGTCGCTGGGATCTTACTGTTAATGTGGGGGATCACCAAGTTCCTTCTTGGCTTGAAGTTAGGCATTCAGGTATTGAAACATTAGTTGGTTTTTTTGTTGCTGAAGGTGGAAGTGCACGTCCAATTTCACGTGTAAACTTCAACAACGGAAAAGTTAGTTTTAGCATTCCGCCTCAATGGGAAAGAAGTGATAAGGATATGGTATTGGAAGCAACATTATCAAATGACCAACTTACTGGTACTATAGTAAGCAGTTTAGGTAAAACGTATACATTTAAAGGTGTTCGTGCACCTTCATTAAATAGAACAAAAGCACCAGTATGGGGAACACCAATCACATTATTTGATGGCAAGAGTACCGCAGGGTGGCATCCATCAGGAACGACTAATCAGTGGGTTGGAGAGAATGGAGTACTAAGAAGTCCTCGTTCAGGATCCAACTTAATTACTGATCAGAAATTCGATGATTTTAAGTTACATATTGAATTTCGTTATCCAAAAGAAAGCAATAGCGGCGTGTATTTGAGAGGCCGTTATGAAGTACAGGTAGAAGACAGTAAAGGACATGAAGCTGCATCTACCTACTTTGGTGGAGTGTATGGATTTTTAACTCCAAATGAGATGGTGGCAAAAGAAGCTGGTGAATGGCAAACTTATGATATTACCCTTGTTGGAAGACTAGTTACGATCGAAGCGAATGGAAAGAAAATCATTTGCGATCAAACTATTCCTGGAATTACTGGAGGTGCATTGGACAGCAATGAAGGTGAGCCTGGACCAATTATGTTGCAAGGTGATCATGGACCAATTGAATATAGAAATATTGTTATTACACCTGCTAAATAAATTCTTTATAATTACTAGAGAGGGATACACAAAGTGTATCCCTTTTTTATTTGATGTTTAAATCCTTTTTTACTTTTTCTATTGAGGCATTTCCATCATAGGTAGAGATTAACTTTCCATCCTTGTTATATGTTGCTACAAAAGGGATATTATCAATTTTAAAAAAGTCTCTTACTAAAAAAGCCATTCCTTCAGTCCCTGCAACAATATTTGGATAGTCAGCCACCGGATATTCTCCTGAAAATTTCACAAGTCGATCTAGAGGAAGATATGTAATCATCAAGACAAATACATCGTCAAACGATTTGGCCTGTTCAAAGAATGATTTCATGAACACTTGACAATGCTCACATTCTGGTGAAAAATAAATCAATGCAATTTGCTTG
>CANKGM010000202.1 GCA_947481355.1 Chitinophagaceae bacterium | reverse complement strand
ATGCGGTAGATACAATTTCGAAGCCTACAACACTGTCATTGATTACTTCAACTACCACATTGATTTCTGGATCGTTTAGAATGTCGTACATATCTGATGTAAACAATTCGGGTGGGGCATTTCTCTTTTTTGTAGTATTCTTAATACATACTTTTTTGATGCTCGCTTTTAGCGAAGGAGTTTGTTTCAGGATTTTATAAAGACCTTCCCCAACAACTCCGAATCCGAATAGTCCAATGACTAATTTTTTTTCTGCTCCCATCGTTAATATAGTTTAAGCTATAAATTTTTTTAAAAGTGTCGTAAGCGTTTCATCTTCCAATAAAAAACCATCGTGGCCATACATGGACTCTATGATTTCTAGTTTTGCTCCTGGTATGTGGGCGGCGATGAATCGTTGCTCACTCACTGGAAATAATAGGTCTGATGAAATGCCAATGATTAGGCATTTCGAGGTTATTTTACGCAGCAATTCTTCTGCATCAAAAATCCCTCTGCCCATATGGTGCGAGTCTAATGATTTGGATAGCATATAGTAACTATATGCATTAAATCGTTTACTCAGTTTTTCTCCCTGGTATTTTTGATATGAATCGCTTCTAAAATTTTCAACTGCCTCCTTAGGGTCTTGTTGTGTCTTTGCGTAGGTTTCGTAGCTGCGATAGCTTAATAATGCTACTGCACGAGCCACTTTCATACCTTCCATTCCGCCATCTGCTTTTTCTTCATACCAAGTAGGGTCTGCTTCAATACATAATCTTTGTGATGCGTTGAATGCTTTTCCCCAAGGCGATTGAAAAGCATTAGTTGAAATCGGTACAATATGTTTGAATAAGCTGGGAGACATACCTGCCCATGCTAGCAATTGTTGTCCACCCAAGGAGCTGCCAATTCCTAAAAATATGTCGTCAATGCCTAATTCAATCCTCAATAGATCGTAGGCTTTAGCCATATCAAGAGGTGTGAAAAAAGGAAAGTTTCTGTAATAAGGGGTATTGGTAGCTGGATTGATATCTAACGGGCCGCTACTTCCATAGCAACTGCCTGGCGTATTAACACAAACGATATAATATTGATTAGGGTCGAAAAATTTACCTTCTCCAACCATACCTGGCCACCACTCTGCAGGATCACTATTGGCTGTCATGGCCTGAAAAATCCATACCACGTTGTCTTTGTTGGGGGACAAGTTGCCATGTGTGGTATAGGCCAAGTGGAAATCACTGATACTTCTACCGGATTCAAGCGAAAATTCGCCTTTAAAATAATATGTTGATCTAATACTTTTCATTTTTTGTTCAATGTTCTCCGCAAGGCAAAAAAAAACCCACCTGAAGTCAGATGAGCGTTCACTGTGATTTTTAGAATGATATCAAGCGAATAGATCCGACTTATCTACCTCCGTCATGGCGGAGCTGGATTTGACACCTTATTAGCCATGAGGGGAACAGGTTGTCAAGGCTTCATCGGGCCAATTCCCTCTGCCTTTCTGGATAAGAAAATTAAAGAACTAGGGCAAAGTTATATAATAATGCCAAATCTTCAAATGATTATTCTATTAACAGAATTAGTTAAACCGAATCGTTTGATGAGTGTTAAATTTGATTAAAATGTGCTTAATTGGCGTTGTTCTCAGTTAATTTATAGGTAAGGTGGGAATGGACCAATTTGGCATTGAATAAAATTAGAATGAAACAAAAGAAGACGGATGTTGTAGAGGATATTATCGAAGTGATTGGAGCCCGTGCGCATAACCTCAAGAATATCGACATCAATATCCCCAAGAATAAGTTGGTGGTCATCACCGGTATAAGCGGTAGCGGCAAGTCGTCCCTGGCATTTGACACCATTTATGCTGAGGGACACAGGCGCTATATGGAGACCTTTGGGACCTATGCTCGTCAATTTATGGGGGAAATGGAACGTCCGGACGTTGATAAAATTAGCGGATTGTCGCCTGTAATTTCAATTGAACAAAAAACCACCAATCGAAACCCTAGGTCTACCGTTGGAACGGTAACAGAGGTATATGATTTTCTTCGCTTGCTTTTTGCTCGTGCTGGTGATGCATACTCCATGCATACAGGTAAAAAGATGGTAAAGTTTACCGATGAAGAAATTGTATCTGATTTATATGCAAAACTGGCCGATAAAAAAATAACCATTCTGGCTCCAATGATTAGAGGTCGAAAGGGCCACTATCGAGAATTATTTGAAGAAGTTAGGAAGAAAGGATTCGTTAAGGTACGAGTAGATGGAGATCTGAAAGACTTGGTTCCTAAAATGCAGGTTGACAGGTATAAAATACATGATATTGAAGTGGTGGTTGACAGACTTGCAGTAACGGATGACATGAAATTACGTATTACTCAAAGTGTCAGACAATCACTTCAGATTGGTAAAGGCCTTATTTTTATTTTGGTTCATGATGCTGAACGCGTGGTTCAGTATAGTAAAAAATTAATGTGTGCCGAGACTGGACTATCTTATGAAGAACCTAGTCCTAATGGCTTTTCCTTCAACTCGCCTTATGGGGCTTGTCCTGCTTGCAAAGGCTTAGGAGAACAGTATGCGATTGACCTAGAATCTATCATTCCAGATAAAACGATTTCAATTGCTGATGGTGCAATTATTCCATTAGGAGAAGCAAGGGACTCCTATTCATACAAGACCATTGAGCAATTGGCTAAAAAACACAAGTTCAGTTTAAAGCTTCCTATTGAAAATCTTCCGCAACATATTTTGAATTTTGTTTTATTTGGAAATGAAGAGGGTGTATTACAAGAGGGTGCAGAATCAACAAATGAAAATACTAAGCAAGAATATGAAGGTGTTGCTGCAATGATCATTCGCTGGTTTTCTGAAAGTTCAAGTGATGCAGTAAGAGAGTGGGCAGAAAAATTCATGACATTGAAACCTTGTACTGCGTGTAATGGAACACGATTGAAAACAGAAAGTTTGTGGTTTAGAATAGATGGAAAACATATTGCAGAACTGGCTGAAATGAATTTAATAAAACTCAATGATTGGTTTTTGAATCTTGAGAAACGGTTAGATAGTAAGCAGCTACTTATTGCAAAAGATATATTGAAAGAAATTAGAAGTAGGCTTGGGTTTTTGTTGGACGTAGGACTTGGATATCTTTCATTAGGCCGGCCAACGCGAACCCTTAGTGGTGGTGAATCTCAGCGTATTCGTTTAGCGACACAGATAGGATCTCAGTTACAAGGCATTACGTATATATTGGACGAGCCTTCTATTGGATTGCATCAGCGTGATAATCAACAGTTGATTGGAGCATTGCAAAATTTGCGCGATATAGGCAATAGCGTTTTGGTAGTGGAACATGATAAAGACATCATGTTGGCTGCAGATCATTTAATTGATATTGGTCCGGGTGCTGGTATACATGGTGGAAGAATTGTTGCACAGGGCACACCAACAGAAGTATGTGAATCGAATTCAGAGACGGCAGGATATTTGAATAATGAAAAAACGATTGAAGTTCCTACAGAGAGAAGAAATGGGAATGGCAAATTCCTTTCTTTGCTCGGTGCAAGTGGAAATAATTTGAAAGGAGCTGATATTCATCTTCCGCTTGGAACATTTGTTGTTGTAACAGGAGTGAGTGGAAGTGGAAAATCTACACTGATTAGCGAGACCTTATATCCTTTGCTGAGTAAACATTGCTATGATTCTAAAGCCGATCCATTAGCCTATAAAAAAATTGAGGGGCTTGAGCATATTGATAAAGTAATTGAGATCGACCAGTCTCCCATTGGCAGAACCCCGCGAAGTAATCCTGCAACCTATTGTAATTTTTTTACAGAAATTAGGCAGTTGTATGCATCAGTGCCGGAAGCGAAAATTCGAGGGTATACCGCAGGTAGATTTTCATTTAACGTTAAAGCTGGACGATGTGAGTTGTGCGAAGGAGGTGGACTCCGTGTTATTGAAATGAATTTTCTTCCTGATGTATATATTCATTGTGAAAAATGCAATGGAAAGCGATATAATCGCGAAACACTAGAGATTCGGTATAAAGGGAAGTCTATAAGTGATGTGCTCGATATGACAGTGGATGAAGCAGTTGAATTCTTTCAACATATACCTTATTTATACAGAAAAATAAAAGTGTTGCAAGAAGTTGGTTTGGGATATATCACGCTTGGACAATCTGCCGTAACATTGAGTGGTGGTGAAGCGCAGCGTGTAAAATTGTCAACTGAGTTATCGAAAAAAGATACTGGAAAAACGTTTTATATTTTAGATGAGCCCACTACGGGATTGCATTTTCAAGATATAAAACTCTTGTTGACTGTATTGAATAAATTGGTCAATCGAGGAAATACCGTGTTGGTTATAGAACATAACATGGATGTGATTAAAGTAGCTGACCATATTATTGATCTTGGGCCTGAAGGGGGTGAAGGTGGGGGCACAATT
>CANKGM010000201.1 GCA_947481355.1 Chitinophagaceae bacterium | reverse complement strand
GGTATTTCTTCAAGTTGCTTCTTGAGAACTGGTTTATTTAAAAAGGAAACATCTTTTCGTAATCTAACAAGATAAGAATTTTTATTATCGTTTACCGTTAGGAGACTAGATCTAAAATTGCTCCTGATTAAATAGAACATAGCAACACCAATTCCAATAAAAACACCAATGAGTAGATCAGTGAATAGTATCGCAATAATAGTTGATATGAATGGAATAAATTGATCCCATCCTTTCTTGAAAAAGGACTTTATAAGAGTGATGTTTGTCAGTTTATAGCCAGTAAAGATGAGTATAGCGGCTAATGCAGAAAGTGGTATTTTGTTTATGAATTTCGGGAATAATGCGACCGAAATAATTAAGAATATACCATGAAAAATAGTCGACATTTTCGATTTTGCACCTGCATTTACATTCGCCGAGCTTCTTACAATTACAGAGGTGATAGGTAATCCACCAATGAATCCAGATACGATATTTCCAATGCCCTGTGCTTTAAGTTCCCTATTTGTAGGAGTAACACGTTTATAGGGATCTAGTTTGTCTATAGCTTCAATACTCAATAAGGTTTCTAAGCTAGCCACAATGGCAATTGTAAGAGCTGCTTTCCATACAGCTACATTATTAATGTAACTCAAGTCGGGTGAATTGAATAAGTTAGTGAAGCCTTCAATATTGTTTGAAAGAGGAAGGCCAACTAGGTGTTCTGCGTGAATCATTAATTCACTTGATTGTAGTGTAAAAAATTCATTAATGATTAGTCCAAGTACAACAGCAAATAGAGGCCCAGGAATACTACCTAATATTCTATTCTTCTTGATAACTTTTTGTTCAAGCAAGATCAAAATCAGTAGGGATGAAACTCCAACTATTGCTGCACCAGGGGTTATGTAGGAAAGCGCATTTAATAATTCCGTGAATGTATTTTCCTTATCAGCTTGAACGAAATTTTCATCTCCACCAAAATCTTTATCAAACCCCACTAAATGGGGCATTTGTTTTAAGATAAGGATGATCCCAATGGCGGCAAGCATTCCTTTAATGACTGAATTTGGCACATAGTCACCTAAAACACCGGCTTTTATGAAACCCAATATGACTTGAAAAATTCCGGCTAATACTACTGCTAAAAGGAATGATTCAAAGTTTGGCAACGTAAGTAATGCAGCTGCTACAATTGTTGTTAATCCTGCTGCAGGTCCACTAACACTGAGTGGAGATTTTGAAATGAACCCAGTTATAAGTCCTCCAACAATTCCTGCAATTATACCTGAAAATAAAGGGGCATTTGAGCCAAGTGCTATACCTAAGCATAGTGGTAGGGCTACTAAAAAAACGACAATTGAGGAAGGAAAGTCCGACCTAAAATAGATAAGATATTTTTTCATTAAAATTAAATTCTGAGCTTGAATAAATTAGTTAATAGCTTCTCAGAATTTCATTAATGGCGGTGGTGTTGGGACGTCAAAAAAAATAGTACTTTTTATGAAAGTGTTTATGATGTAGTAGGGATGTTCTGGATTGTCATTTAACAATATGTCGCTTAAGTTTGATTTGTTAGTTATGTCAAATTTTTTGAAAATTTCATCCTTGCTTGACTCTTCATTTTTATTTTGCTCATCATCTGGTTCGTCTAAGTCTATTATGGCATAGGACTTACTTATCTCGTTTGCCAGCGTTCTAATGGGAAGCAATTGAGATGTAGCTAGCAATAAAAAAATGATTGTTATTATTCTCTTTGCCATGGAGGACAAAGCTATAGAATAGATATTCTTCTTATGAAAGGAAGTGTAACGAGATTGTCATATTCTTGTTAAATATTTAAGCCTCCACAAGCGCTGATAACCTGTCCGGTTATATAGCTACTCATATCTGAAGCAAGGAATAGGGTTGTATTGCCTATTTCTTCTGCTGTGCCAAATCTGCCAAGTGGGATTTTAGCAAGAAATGCTTCCGCTGCTGCACCTTCTTTAAGATAGTGTGTCATATCTGTTTCAATGAACCCTGGAGCAATGGCATTTACCCTAACATTTCTACTTCCTAATTCAAGGGCAATGGATTTTGTGAAGCCGATTATTCCTGCCTTACTTGCGGCATAACTTCCCTGACCTGCATTTCCACGAACGCCAACGATAGAGCTCATATTGATAATGGATCCTTTTTTGGATTTCATCATTGGACGAATGACTTGTTTTGTCATATTGAAAACACTTTTTAAGTTGACATCCATCACCTCATCCCATTGCTCAGGAGTCATGCGTAGTAGTAAATTATCTTTTGAAATTCCTGCATTGTTAACGCATACATCAACTGTTCCGAATTCTTTTACTACATCATTTACAAATGACTCTGCTTGTTGATAGTCACCCGCATTGCTTTTCCATGCTTTTGCTTTTACACCTAGCGCCTCAAGTTTAGTCACTAGGTTGGTTGCTTTTTCTGCACTGCTATCGCTCACATAGGTAAAGGCTATTTGTGCGCCATGTTCTGCTAATTTTATGGCAATTGATTCACCAATTCCGCGCGCTGCACCGGTAATTATCGCAACTTTATTTTCAAGCAATTTCATTAGTTAAGATTTTATGCAAGATAATTAAAAGATGTTAGACATCATGTGTATGAGTTAGGCGTAAAATAGATTCTATTCTGCTATTTTGAATGGTGTACATTAATCAATGAAGTTATTTCATCAATAATGATGCGATCATTGCTTAGTCTAGGTATTTTATGTTGACCGCCCAATTTATTTTTATACTTTAACCATTGAGTAAAAATTCCACGAGGCAATGACCTAACTACAGGTTCTCTCAGGGCAATATTTTTATACCGTTTTGCTTCGTAATCACTGTTTAGTTTTTTTAGTTCTTCGTCTAGCAATGAACTGAAAAGTTCTAAATCTGAAGGTTCGTTCTCAAATTCAATCAACCATTCATGTGCTCCATTCCCATCCTCGCTAAAGTAGACTGGCCCTGCTGTGTAATCGCTTATTATGGCATTTGTTTTGATGCATGTTTCTGCAATTGCTCGATCTGCATTATCAATGATCAATTCTTCACCAAAAGCATTTATGAATAATTTTAATCGACCACTTACTTTTATTCGGAATGGGTTTTTGCTGGTGAATTGAATGGTGTCGCCAACAAGGTATCGCCAGAGACCCCCATTTGTTGTGATAACCGGTGCATAATGTTGGCCCAGTTCTACATCTTTTAATCCTATCGTCCTTGGTTCATCTTTTCCGTATTCTTCTACTGGCATAAATTCATAAAATATGCCATGATCTAGGAATAGTAGCATCCCATCGGAGCCAGGGATATCTTGTGCAGCAAAAAAACCTTCACTGGCATTATACATTTCTAAATAGTGGATGTTTTCGCCTATGAGTTTTTTGAATTGTTCTTTATAGGGATGAAATGATACGCCTCCATGAATATATAATTCTAATGCGGGCCAGACTTCTTTCATGTTTTTTTTGCCCGTCATATCTAGGATGCGTTGGAATAACAACATGGTCCACGTTGGCACTCCTGATACAGAACTTACATTTTCATTTGTGGTTGTTTCAGCGAGCATTTCGAGTTTGCTTTCCCATTCATCCATCAATGCAATACGAAGATCAGGTGTTCTAATCCATTGACCCCAAAAGGGTGTGTTCTGCATGAGTACTGCACTGAGGTCTCCATAGTGTGCTTCTTCATGTAGGCTACTGATTGAGTGACTGCCCCCAACAACTAGCCCTTTCCCAGTTAAGAGATCAGACTCTGGGTTAAACATATAATAAAGTGAGAGCACATCTTTTGCTGCCTTAAAATGACCATCTACCAAGCTTTCTTGACTTACTGGAATAAACTTGCTTTTGTCTGAGGTGGTTCCACTGCTTTTAGCGAACCAGTTAATTGGGGTATTCCAAAGTAGATTTTGTTCCCCTGCCATGATTCTTTCCACATAAGGCTTTATGTCATGGTATTCCTGGATGGGTACTGCTTGCTTGAATGTTTTGGTAGTGAATAGCTTTGAGAATTCATACTGCCTGCCAAACTCTGTGTATTGTGCTGTTGTAACAAGGTCCTGCAACACTTCCCGTTGTGCTGAAATAGGATGTTGCATCCAGGCTTCAATTCGCCATGAGCGCAACCTCGCCAAGGTGGATATGGCAGGGCTTAATAGTTTCATGATGTTTTTGAGGATCAGCGATCTCCGTAAAGGGAATCCTGACGGGCCTCTTCGTGAAGATAATCTTTTCTTTTCAGTTCAAAATTACGTCCAAGATAAAGTCTACGTACGTGTTCATCTTCTGCTAATTCTTCTGCTGTACCCTGTTTGAATATCTTGCCTTCAATCAGAAGATAGGCTCGATCACAGATGGAGAGGGTCTCATTTACATTATGGTCAGTAATTAGAATACCGATGTTCTTGTATTTTAATTTAGCTACAACGGTTTGAATATCTTC
>CANKGM010000200.1 GCA_947481355.1 Chitinophagaceae bacterium | reverse complement strand
TATATACCATAAAAATTTTAAATAGAGCGGGTTGCCTTAACGTTGATTCAGTGTTAGTAAGGATTTTTGATGAGCAGGATATATTTATTGCAGGAGCTTTTACACCGAACAATGATGGAAAGAACGACAAAATATATCCTTTTCTAGTAAGTGTTTCATCTTTCCATTATTTGAAAATATTTAACCGTTGGGGAAATCTTGTGTTTCAAACAACTTCAGTTGATCCTGAGTTAGGATGGGATGGGAAATACAAAGGAAGGGATCAACCTGCCGATACGTATACATGGATTGTAGAAGCAGTAGGGGAAAATGGTAAAGTGTTTAGAAAGTCGGGTAGTTTAATTTTGATTAGATAGTTTTAAAATAAGTGATGATAAAAAGGGCTATTAAATATTGTGTATTTGGTTTGTTCATCACCATACGTGTGTCTGCTCAAGACCCTCATTATTCTCAGTATTTTAGTTCGCCACTTTCATTGAATCCAGCATTTACTGGTTATTATGATGGTACGCATAGACTCGCTACAAATTTTCGCAACCAATGGCTTGGAGCGGGTGAGCCATTTACTACTGCCTCTGCATCGTTTGATACAAGAGTGATGAGGGAAAAGTTGGATAAAAATTTACTTGGACTTGGGGCAATTGTAACAACTGATCGAACAGCATCGGGGTCCTATAATAGTAATTATTTAGCCCTTTCTGCTGCATATCATCAGGCATTGGATGAGGATGGTACTCATCACTTGGGTGTTGGCTTTCAGGGTAGCTATGGTACTCGTATTCTGGATTATAACAAAGTTTCATTTAATTCGCAATTTGCTAGTAGGGGCTTTGATTTAACATTGCCCAACAATGAAAATTTTGTTACCCGACGTGCTAATTATATGGATTTTAATTTCGGCCTAATGTATAATTATCTAAAGGATCGCAAACGATTTTATATTGGCACGAGTTATTATCATGTATCACAACCCAAGATGACATTTTTAGGAAATGATCCGTATTTATTACCATCAAGGTTTACAGTGCACTCTGGTGCATCATTCTTAGTTGGTCCACAAGGTGAAGTTTTTTTTAGTGCTCAATACATGTCGCAAGGAACTGCAACCAACCAAGTAGTTGGATTAGCCTATGGGTATAGTCCTCATGAATTCAATGACGACAACGTTATTTATCTCGGTGCATTTTATAGAAACAAAGATGCTTTTTATCCTTATGTAGGATATCTTTTTAATGATTTACAAATTGGTGTCAGCTATGACATCAATGTTACTAATTTGCAAATTAGTAACTCTCGAAACAAGAGTTTTGAGCTCAGTCTTATTTATCATTTCTTTGATGCTAATGAGGTACGTCGTGTGATGCCTTGGTATTAGTTTACCTACCATGCAATACCATAGTCCTCTCCATGATTGCTTGAGCCACCCCACAAACTTCCATGTTTCCAATCAAACCAAATGGCATTGATGGGCCCAGAGGTGCGATCGTCAAAACTCAAAACGTATCCCATTTTTTTTAATGTTTCTCTGACCATTTCAGATGTGTTTTCATGAAGTAGGATATTGCCTGGCCTAGGTTCTCTGTCTTCTATTTTAGTTCCTCCCAGGGAGAGCCAGAGTTGATTTGAATTAAAATTAGCTGCCTCTGTAGCTTGCTGTACTGTCATACCAAACTCTACCATATTTAAGAAAAATTGCAACAGGTTTTGATCTTGAGTATCACCACCTTGAACAGCAAAGGATAAGAATGGTTTTCCGTTTTTTAAGGCTAGTGAAGGGGTTAGCGTTACCCTTGGCCTTTTGCCTGGTGCTACAACGTTGAATGGATTCAGTGTTGAATCAAGCACAAAACTTTGCATACGTTGACTCATGCCTACTCCAGTTTTTCCAGCAATGCATGCTGGTATCCAGCCACCACTAGGGGTAATAGAAACGACCCAACCTTCTTTATCAGCAGCCTCAACAGAAGTAGTACCTCTCCATAATCTATCGTGGTATAGATCATCTGATATCGCTAATGAACCACCATCGTGTTTTGGAAGAAAATTTCTAATAGTGCTATCGGAGTTATCAAAGCCTCTGCGTTCAAGTAGATCAATGTAGGGGTTAATTTTATTCTCAAAGGGATAAGGATTGCCTGGTCCAATTAATGGGTTGTTTTTATCTTGATCTAGTTGCGATGCTCTTTGCTTTGCATAATCTTTACTAAGCAAACCTTTGATGGGTTCTGTTGGTGGAAAATTTGGATCGCCATAATAAAAATCCCTATCTGCAAATGCCATACTCATAGCTTGATAAACCGTATTAATATACTTTGGGCTATTATATCCCATTGATTTTAAATCAAAATTTTCAAGAATATTTAATGCTTGTAGCATCGATGGTCCTTGTGTCCACTCTTTTAATTTATAGACATCAATCCCTTTGTATGATACATGTGTAGGTTCTTCCTCTACAGGTTTCCAATTTGCAAGATCCTGAAGGGTGATCAGTCCACCTTGCTCTTGAACGCCTCTAACAAATTCTTTTGCAATATCCCCTTTATAAAAGCGATCATATGCTGCCATGATTGATGCTTTTCTACTTAGCCCTTTTTTGAGCGCTAGTTGTTCTGCTTCTACAATTTTGCTAAGGGTTATGTATAAATCTTTTTGTATAAAAATTTCTCCGGGCTCAGGGGCTTCTCTTTTTTGATCTGGGTGAGTTAATAAAACCGCTTTGCTATATGGCCATTCTTTTATTAATTTTTTTCCTCTTTCAATGCTATTGGCCGTTTGTGCTTCAATAGGATATCCTGCAGCCAATTGCATAGCAGGTGCAAGTACTTCTTTTAAGCTCATGGTGCCATATTCTGCAAGCATATAGCAGAGTCCTCCAGGCGTTCCAGGGGTAGTGGCTGCTAACGGACCATATTCCGGAGGGAAATCAAATCCTTTGGATTTAAAAAATTCCGGAGTGGCGCCTGTGGGTGCAACACCCATAGCATTTATCGAAATAACTTTCCCGGTTTTAGGATTATAAATCAAGGCTTGTGTTTCACCTCCCCAGCTCAATACATCCCACATGGTGCAGGTTGAAGCTAGCATAGCGCATGCAGCATCAACAGCATTTCCTCCCTTATTGAAGATGATTGCACCTGCTGTAGCAGCAAGTGGTTTGCCTGTTATAGCCATCCAATTTTTACCATGTAATGGAGGTTTTTGCGTTTGTTGTCCCAAGCTGTTTAATGTGACAAACAGCATCATCAAGATGAGAATGTTTTTAATCATAAGTTTCAAATTACGAAAAAATCAATTCTCCAATCTGTTCTGTTTGAATGATTTTAAGTTTCATTTTGGCTAGGGTTAGACATAAACGTTTTCGTAAAATCAAGAACTTGAAATCTCTGAGGGCAGTATAGTTTATGTATATTTGGGTAGGTGTTTTATTTTGCTTTTATCAGTTGCGTATCATGCGGATTTAGACAAAATAACATACTTATTATTTTATACGTATAAACTTTAACTATGTCTAAAAAAGTAGTCACACTTGGTGAAATTATGCTGCGCTTATCCACTCCCGATTACAAGCGTTTTGTTCAAGCGGATACATTCGATATAACCTATGGTGGTGGCGAAGCCAATGTCGCCGCTGCGCTTTGTAATTATGGACTTCAAGGTACATTTGTTACTAAAGTTCCTAATAATCCAATTGGACAGTCAGCCATCAATCACTTAAGAAGATATGGTGTCGATACTCAATTCATAGCTCGTGGGGGTGATCGTTTGGGTATATATTTTTTAGAAACAGGAGCTTCTATGAGGGCATCGCAAGTAGTGTATGATAGAGCAGGAGCTTCAATAGCTGATGTGAGCGCTGCAGAATTTGATTTTGATAAAATTTTTGACGGAGCATCTTGGTTTCATACGACTGGTATTACTCCCGCCTTAAGTGATAAAGCAGCTGCTCTTACCGAGGCTGCGTTGATTGCCGCTAAATCAAAAGGAATCACTACCAGTATCGACCTTAACTATCGAAAAAAATTATGGAGTAAAGAAAAAGCTAGGGAAGTGATGACTAGGCTCTGTCAACACGTTGATGTGTGTATAGGTAATGAAGAAGATGCGGATACCACATTAGGCTTCAAAGCAAAAGATACCGATGTGACAAAAGGCGAATTGGATCTAGACGGGTACAAAGATGTATTTGAGCGCATGAAAGAAAAATTCGGCTTCAAATTTATAGCATCCTCTTTAAGAGAAAGTCATAGTGCAAGTGATAACGGTTGGAGTGCATTGGTATATGATGGTAAGGAGTTTTATCATACAAAAAAATATGATGTTCGTATAGTAGACAGGGTTGGTAGTGGGGATAGCTTTGCTAGTGGCTTAATTTATGGATTGGTAACTGGCATGCCTATGCCAGAGGCGGCTGAGTTCGGTGTTGCAGCTAGCGCCATTAAGCATACGATTCCAGGTGACCTTAATCATGCAACACTAAGTGAAGTGAAGGATTTAATGAAAGGAGATGGCAGTGGTAGAGTTC
>CANKGM010000199.1 GCA_947481355.1 Chitinophagaceae bacterium | reverse complement strand
TGTTCCTCCTATGATTACATCTTCACTAAAGGTTAGCGTAGTCGCTCCATTTGCACCAGTGCGCCAAATAGCACCGTAGGGAACAAGATCACCAAATATGGTTCTTCCCTTCATGTTAGGCCTAGAGTAGGAAAGTTCGATGGTGCCAAGGCCAAACTCCTGCTTAATATGTTGAGAAGATGATGGGGCTGGAACTTTTAAGCCTTGAGCAAGGCCAAACGAATAGGTTGCAAGGGTTAGTAATACAAGAAGTGTCTTTTTCATTGAACTATATTTTGATTGTAAGATAAAACAAAAACTGAGGTAATAGGTTGAGGTAGATTATTATTTATTTTTAAATCCGGGATGATATTTATTGAGTGTGTCACGTAGGAAATTGCGGTCCAAGTGGGTATAGATCTCTGTAGTCGTAATGCTTTCATGGCCTAGCATTTCTTGGACAGCCCTCAAATCTGCTCCACCCTCCACTAGGTGTGTAGCAAAGGAATGCCTAAAGGTATGGGGAGATATGTTCTTTCTTATATTGGCCTTCATTGCAAGGTCTTTGATAATATAGAAAACCATGATACGTGATAAAGATGTACCTCGTCTATTTAAAAACAGAATATCTTCATGGCCTTTTTTTTCGGTGATTTTTGATCTGATTTCATGTACATAGATGTGTATATGTTTTATGGCTTCACCACCAATTGGAATTAGTCTTTCCTTATCGCCTTTGCCTATTACTCTCACGAAACCAATGTCTAAATATAAATGCGATCTTTTTAAACTAATTATCTCACTTACTCTCAAACCACAACTGTAAAGGGCTTCAAGCATAGCCTTGTTCCGTATACCTTCTGCCTTGCTTAAATCAATTTGGGAAATGATTAGTTCAATCTCTTCAAACGTGAGTGTATCGGGAAGTGCCTTTTTTAGTTTTGGCGCTGATAGTAATTCTGTAGGATCTGTTTTGCAAATTTGTTCTTGTAAGCAGTATCTATAAAAGGATTTAATACCAGATATAATTCTTGATTGTGAGCGTTCACTCATGCCAAGTTCAGTAATCCAACGTGTATATTCTTGAAGTTGTTGTAGGGTGATATTATCCGGTCCACCCTGTATGCTATTCAACTCAATGAATTGAATTAATTTGTCTAAATCTAGCCCATACGCCTCAACTGTATTGGGAGAAAGGGATTTCTCCAATTGTAGATGCATTAAAAATCCCTTCTTATATGAGTTCCACATGTTTTAGGTATTTCCTAGGCTTAGTTCTGTATTGATCATTTATTCCATTAAATTCGCAGCTCAATATTACCACTAATTTAATAAGTAAGTAAGGCATGGAACCAATCAACCTTCGTTCATTCAAAATAAAGTCTGGAAAAAATAAAAGGAAGATGCGTCTTTTTCTTAGTAAAGTTGAAAAAAATCCTCCGCGTGGTCTTGATAAACTAGCTGAAAAAATTGAAAAAGAAGTATGGCAAGAAGTTGATTGCCTGAGTTGTGCTAATTGTTGTAAATCGATGACACCTACTTTTACAAAAAAAGATATAGTACGTATCTCAGCGCACTTTGATCAAACTCCAGAAGAATTTAAGTCAAAATGGCTTTATCTTGATAACAATGGTGATTGGATGAATACCAGAAATCCGTGTCAGTTTCTAGACAAAAAGACAAATATGTGTTCAATCTATGCAATACGTCCAGCAGATTGTGCAGGCTTTCCACATCTTGCAAAAAAGAAAATGGTTGAATATATCCATGTTCATAAACAGAATGTTGAATACTGTCCTGCAACCTATAAGATGGTAGAAAAAATGAAAGAAATGTTGTCTAAATAATTGGCTTAGAAAGGATAGCCAATTGCAAATTGAAAGGTAGGTTTATTCCAAACCTGGTCTACAAACCATCCACCACTTTTCGGAGTATAGAATCGCTTGATATTATCATTTCCTATGTTAAGTGGACTATACCTCGGGTCTTTTACAGGAAATCCAAGATCAAATCGAAGTACGAAATAATTGAAATCAAGTCTTGCGCCAAATCCCGATGCAACTGCAATATCTTGCCCGAGTCTGTTGAAATTAAAGCCAGCATTTTTAAGCGTACCATCAAGGTCATTTCTAAACCAAATATTTCCTATATCGGTGAATACAGCTCCTCTCATCCAAAATCCATAAAATTGAAATAGGTTGAATCTATATTCAGCATTTGCTTCAAGTTGAACATCGGCATACTTGTCATTGAATGTACCCGATGCAACTGTATCATAAAAGACATTAGACCCTATTCCAAGTTTTCTGATTGACCATCCTCGCATGCTGTTGGGTCCTCCTGCAATAAAGCTTTTGAAGAAAGGAAGGGTTACTTGTCCTTTTTTCGATTCGGTTCTAAACGCGAATCCTGCTCCTGCAAAGGCTCTAAGATGCAAACTGTTATTTTTATTATTGATGATATGTTTGAACTCTGCATCAAGTTTTATGAAACGATATAAATTACTGAGTGCCTTGCCGTTCTTTGTCAGGTTTTTGAATATAGCACCTGTTGTTAACCCACTCTCTTCCCCATAAAGTTTAAGAAGACTTACGTGTCTTGTAGCATTGGGCGTCAAGTTCCTGTTGAACATTGCGTTCATCCCAATCAATAATCCATTATTATATGTGTAAAGTAATAGTGGGAAATTTTTAATCGATTCAAGGAAAAGGCTATCGGGTCTAAACTGGGTGTATTCTAAACTGATTGGCCTGACCTGCCAAGAGCTAAAGGGGTTCGGTTTCCATTCATATCCCATGAATAAATTAAAGGTATTCAATTGAAAAAACTGAAAACGGTCTATGTATGATATATCAGCTGATACAATAGTTCTTGCTTGTTGAAAATAAGATTTGATTCTATTGCTTACGGGCGCTACAAGCCACGGAAAAGTTAATCGATTGGTAAGTGTAATTTCTCCGGATAGTATTTTTTCAAAATTATTGAATTCTATACCTGTACGTAAGTTATTTTCAAGTTGGATGGCCTTCTTCCCAATATTTCTATTGCGTAAGGTGAAGTTGTTAGCAAGACCAACACGACCACTTCCTACTTGAATTAATTGTGAGGTGTTGATGATGCTGCTACCTTCTAAATCAATGCTGAAGTATTGCTTTTTTGCTGGTTGCAGTCGAAGGGTATAATTCAGTTGTTTTTTTATGTCATC
Source organism: Chitinophagaceae bacterium (assembly GCA_947481355.1). Lineage (GTDB taxonomy): Bacteria > Bacteroidota > Bacteroidia > Chitinophagales > Chitinophagaceae > Pollutibacter. The sequence continues at coordinate 1,346 of CANKGM010000199.1, read as the reverse complement.
AATTTCAGAACTGATATTAATGTTTTGCCATGCACCAAGTTTGTTGAAATTATTTAGTGTTTTGCTGTAGTTCTCTCGTTTGAACACAGTGCCTGGAATCAACTCAATATATTTACTAATGAAAGCTGTATTAAATGTATTATGAATGGAATGTATTTCGATAAAAGCAGAGTCGGTTGAGATTTGTTTATTTTTCTCAACAACATCGTCAGCTGTTATATCTGGGTAAATAATAAATTGACCTACGTTATATTGAAAATAATGTGTGCTATCCGTCTTGCTTCGTAATCTGAAAAATAGATTTACTTCGGGTTGCTCAGATTTTTTTTGAATTCGGGCAAGTGCTCTAGAATATTCTATTGGATCCAACATCACATCAAGAAGTTCTGTGTAATTCGTGTCGGCCTCTGCAATGATATCCTGCTTAGATATCTTATAGTATCCTTTGTTTTGAAATAGTTCAATCAATCTATTTATTTCTAAATCGACTGATTGATATTCAAATGCTTTTCCTTGTTTGAGTTGTGAGTTGTTTTTTTCACTACTCGCAATTTGTTGCAGTGCGGAATCTATAAACCCATAGTCAATCGTGCCAATGGTATATTGTGGGCCTGACTCAATAACATAATTCGTGCGAATACGAACTTGTTTTTTTCTGATTAATGTATCTAGTTGATAATTAATTTGACTTCTCCTGTAGCCAATGCTGCTCATGGTGTTTTTTAAATTTTGAGCAGATTGAACAACTTGTTCTTCGTTATATATATTCGGACTGTCAATCACTGATACTGGAATGACCCAAGGAAAGGATGGCCAAGGAATTTTAGTTGCTACTCTAATCTGAGCGCTGTCTTCAATTTGGGATAAAAGGCTGCTCTTTATTTCAAGCTTTTTTTGCTTTGGAAAGCTACCATTGAAATTTATGTTATTTTCGAAAAAAAATGCGGTATTCTTAGGGTAGCGCTTAACAATCGTACATCCTGATAATAGGAATGAGATCATTAATACCCCCAATAGACTGTATAAAGCATTTTTCAAAAACAAGTAGTAAGAATTATTAGTTTGAAATGTTGAATAAATCTGATGTCAAATATATCCAAAGTTTAGCCCATAAAAAATATAGGGACGAATCAGGTGTTTTTATCATAGAAGGAGTGAAAATGGTTGATGAGCTTCTAAACTCTTTTCCTGAAAGGGTCTTAGAGGTGTTCGCGACTCAAAATTGGACGGAAACTAGGCAGGGAATTGTGAAAAACTTAACTCAGTTGAGTATAATTAATGATGACGAGCTTAAGAAAATATCCCAATTAACTACGCCAAATGAAGTGCTTGCATTGGTCTCTAAG
>CANKGM010000198.1 GCA_947481355.1 Chitinophagaceae bacterium | reverse complement strand
GAAATTTGCATACTCTATAGTTGATAGAGTAAAACTAATATATTTAATCTTGGGGTACACTTAGGGGTACACATTTATTTTTCTTCACTTTATTCTATTTTACCCTTATTTCTATGAAATCCTTTACTGTATTAACTTTATGATATATTATATAAATTTAATTTTACTTTTTGCATAGTATGTTCGAGTCCCGTCCGGTCCGCAAGATTAAAATTAACCCCTTGATTTTCAAGGGGTTTTTTATTTAAGAAAAGTCTCTAGTTGTTAAAATAAAATTATAATTCTAAAGGTAATCCGAATGCATCAGCAACTCCTTTATGTAATACCTTCCCGGCAACAATATTTAAACCTTTTGCTAATGATGGTATTTCATTACTTGCAGCTTGCCAGCCTTTATTTGCAATAGAAATAGCATATGGTAAAGTTGCCTGTGTCAATGCTCTTGTTGAAGTTTGTGGTACAGCACCTGGCATATTGGCAACACAATAGTGTAACACCTTATCAATAACATAAACAGGGTTTTCATGGGTAGTAGGCCTACATGTTTCTATACATCCACCCTGATCCACAGCAACATCTACAATTACTGAACCTGGCTCCATCAATGATAAATCCTCTTTTAAAATCAAATGAGGTGCCTTTGAACCAGGTAATAATATTGCACCAATTATTAAGTCTACTGTAGGCAATTTTTCTTTAATTGATAATAAAGTAGAATATTGTGTAACTACATTGGGAGGCATGATATCTGATAGATATCTTAACCGATTTAGATTGGTATCCATAATTGTTACTCGAGCCCCTAACCCAGCAGCCATTTTTGCAGCTTGAGTACCAACAATTCCGCCGCCAATTATCAATACTTCAGCAGGCTTTACACCTGGTACACCGCCTAATAATTTACCTTTACCACCAAAAGGTTTACCTAAAAAGTATGCACCCACATTTACTGCCATTCTTCCTGCAACTTCAGACATAGGTACCAATAAAGGCAATGAACCATCAGCCAATTCGACTGTTTCGTAAGCTATGCAAACTGCCTTTGACGCAACCATTGCATGAGTCAGTTCTTTTGAAGCAGCAAAATGAAAATAAGTAAAAACGATTTGGCCTGCAGAAATTAAACTGTACTCTTGTGGCAAAGGCTCCTTTACTTTTACAATCATTTCTGCAGACTCATATACATCCTTTGCTGAATGCAAAATTGTTGCACCAACTTGTTTGTATGCATTGTCTGAGAAACCAGAACCCAAACCTGCGTTAGTCTCCACAAAAATCTTGTGCCCCTGCCTCACCAATTCATCCACTCCGTCTGGTGTCATTCCGACCCTATATTCCTGTACTTTTATCTCTTTTGGTATTCCAATCTTCATTGTTGCGTTTATTATTTCTTATCAAATTTCAGTAAAAAGAAATAATTTTTATTTTTAATATATAAAAGAGAATAAAATTCTGTTTAATTGACTATTAAAAGAAAAAAATAATATTTTTGCGTAAAAAAAATAACTCTTTCAGAAATAATTTCTCTTTTAAAAATAATATAATATGGCCCTGGACTCCATTGATATAGAAATAATTAGAATCCTTCAAAACGATGCTTTTACAAAATTGAAAAATATAAGTACTGCTATAAAACTTTCAGTGACCCCTACTCATGATAGAATAAAAAGACTAGAGAAGGAAGGATTTATATTAAAATATGTGGCATTAGTTGACAGAAAGAAGCTAGCCTTGGGACTCTGTGTGCATTGTCAGGTTACTCTCGACAAACAAACAAAAAATAATTTCTCCGAGTTTGAACAAATTATTTCACAGTATGCTGAAGTCATTTCCTGCAGTCTTGTATCAGGTAATTTTGACTACTACCTAAAGTTAGTAACAAAAGACATGGAAACTTATAATAGATTTTATCAAGAAAAATTAGCAATTCTACCTATGGTTGAACATATTAATAGCCTCATAGTAATGGATGAAATCAAAGAAACCACAACACTACCGATTTAAATGATTTTTACGTCTGGCTATTTTTAACTAAATATTTTTTTGGGAAAACAAATAACAGTTACTTCTATAGCCTAGTATTTAGAAATGGGATCATATTTCTATTTCTTTTCATATTGTATCGTATCGCCATTTATGTCTGTTGATAAAAATTTTATAGTTATATTATTGTAGGTTAGTGTTTGATCAATACTGAGGGGTAATTGTAATTTTTTTGTATCTGTATCATCAATAGGTAAAACTTTTATAGTGCCAGCGCCAGTTGCCACTTTTGTATCAATTAAGTAAACCAACGGACCCTGTTTTGGGATCCCTATATCATACCCTAAATTTGCTCTGCTTTCTACAATTATAGCTGAGCTTTCATCAATTGGAATAACTAAAAGTTTGATACCATCTTTTTTCTCTATTGGAGTAAGCGTGATTATTCCTGAGGTTAAACTATTGCTACAAATAACTTGATTATCATTTATCCAACCCAACAACCATCTTTCCCAACCGAAATATTCAGGGGCAGCGCCTGAAATTAACCCCATTAAACTAAAATCACCGACAAATCTATGTGTTACTCCTGTAAAAGCATATAAATCAGCCAAGGATAAAGTATGTCCAAATTCATGAGTAAACCAAAGTCCTTTCCAACCATCTAAATCCCTTCCAGATGTAGCACCATTATACATTGTATTTGCATCTGCAGTAATTCCATTCATAGAATTAGCCGTAAATGCTGGGCCATTAGTAAGCGCACCAGCATCAGGATTTGATACAATTAAAAATGCATCACTTTTTGAAAAGTCTACTGTAGGGTCAGCTAAATGAATTGCTTCTTGAATATAGGCTTTATGCAAATCGAAAGTTAAAGCAGACCATCCATAATCAGTTGAAGGTTTACTCATTCTGATCCATTGGTATTGGGGGTCGAAATTGAGTTGCATATTACCATACGATACTGCATCAAAATAATTTTCTGATGAAGGTGAGATGCTTTTACTAAATACATCTTGAGGGGTTCTTGTTGCTGGAGCATCGCTGAAATCAACAAATATGACAGTAACTTTAACTGTACCAATAGCTTTAGATCGGCTTGCTATTCTTGGAAATCCTAAACCCACATCCGGCCTACCAGAAAAATCAGCTAATTTACATGGAACATAAGAGTTTGAATACGTAAATCCTGCAATAGTATTAGAGCCACTCGCATTAGTAATCATAACATCACCACTTGATCCCGCTCCAACTATTGCCGTAATAGTGTTAGCGTCAACTATTGTAAAAGATGCAGCAGATGAACCACCAAAACTCACGGAAGTAGTTCCAATAAAGTTGGTGCCTTTTATTGTTACAAGATTAGTAGTTGTTGCGGTTGTAGGTATAATTGAGGAAATAGTAGGCAATGTATTATTGTAAGTAAATCCGGCCAATGTTGCTGAACCACCTGCAGTTGTTACTTTAACATCTCCACTGGCACCTGTACCAACTATTGCTGAAATAGAAGTAGAATTTAAAACAGTAAAAGAAGTTGCCTGAACTCCTCCAAAATTAACAGATGTTGTGCCTGTAAAATTTGTTCCTGTGATTGTTACTGATGTTCCATTATTGCCGACAATGGGAGTGAACGATATAATTGTGGGAACAGGTTTTGTCGGAATGGGATTAGTTGGGGTTGTAGAATTGGTAGATTTTGAACAATTAATAAAAGAAAAAATTATAACGAAAAGAAATAAGTATTTATTCATATTTTCTAATTAATAAAATCGGAATTTATTGAAAAGTAAATATAGAAATTATTTATAAATCTTAATGTTACTTTATGGAATATAAATTTTGATCTACAGCCAAAGAAATATATTTTTTATAAAGAATTCACTTTCCAATATCTTTTCATTACAACACATCATTCAGTACATCGGTTCCAATGAAATGAGAATCAAGATATGGGCTTTCGGTAATGTTAAGAATAAACAACGCGATAGCAAACGTCACAGAGAAGAGAATTACTGCAATCATATTTGATTTTCGGTATTCAAGATGTGAAAATGCGATTGCTATTTGTGTTAGAAAACCAAAAATGAATAGTACATAAATTTTTTCTGGTAAAACCCTAGACTTTCTTAGTTCTTTACGTTCAAACCAAGCATGTCTTAATGCTTCTAGATTTCCATAAAATGCAGTTTGCAGGGCAATATTACCCTTAAACTTTGAGGTATCCATAGCCAAAGTATAAAGTTCTTTGTAGGTTTCCTTTGAGAATGTTGTCTTACGGTAGCTTTCATCTTTTGAAGTCTTTAAAACAAGGTCACTCTTCTCTTGTTGTTTTATTTTATCAATATAATTTTTTACTGCTGTTGAAAAAAAGATTGAATTCTCGCCGAGCGGTTCAGTCATTCTTTTCAAAGCTCTAAGACTAGTTGCTTGCTCCATTAACAGGGCATTAATTTTACTTGTTTTTGTCCATACCTCTGTAAAAATCAAGCTAGCGAAAAGTGCAAAAAGTAGAGAAAGTGGACTTACTATCGAAGCTGAAATTCCAATACTCTGGGGG
>CANKGM010000197.1 GCA_947481355.1 Chitinophagaceae bacterium | reverse complement strand
GGCCCGGTCCATGGTGAGGAGAGCTTGCTTGCCATGCAGACATCAGAATGTCTTTACGACCAAGGATCAAGCCAGCGCATTGTGGTCCGCAAATTGCTTTACCTCCACTATACACTACTAGGTCTGCACCGCGTTGTAAGTGAATATTTGGAATGGTAAGCACTTCAGCGGCTGCATCTACTAAAATTGGAACGTTGTGTGGCTTTGCAGCTTTAACAATATTTTCAAGAGACATGGGTTGACCTGGTTGAGATTCGTCGTATGCCATGATGTAAATCATTGCAGTACGTGAATTGAATGCGCTCTCCAATTCTTGCATAGAATCAACGTCAATTATTTTGGCTCCGGTATTTCGGATTGAGTGATCATACGTATTGCGGGAAGATCTTGGAATAATTACTTCTGTTTTATCAAAGCCGGTAAGGTCTGGAATGCGAATTAATTTTTCAGGGTTACCTCCTGTGAGGCAGGCGGCTGTTACATGCTTCATCCCTGCAGCACAACCAGCAGAAACCATTCCCCATTCTGCTCCTGTAATTTCTGCGAGGCGTTTTCCAATTCCGTCTGCTAATTCATCATATTGTACAAAATTTTTGGAGGCAGCTTCCATGGCAGCGCGAACTTCTGGACGTTCAATAGATCCACCGATGATGGTGAATGTACCGCGACAGTTGATGATGGGTTCAACGCCAATCGTTTCGAATATGGATGGTGCCATGCCAAATTCAGTTGATGCAGTCAATGGATTGATTTTATCCACTTTGGTGCCAGCAAAAAGTGACTTGATGGGAGCCAGCATTCCGGTTAAGGGCAAAAGCGTAAGGCCTTTTAAAATATTTCTTCTTTTCATACAAGAGGTGGTTTGCTTGTTTTTAAAATTGACCGATTTGAATTATTCCTGAAGAGAACCTGCAACTTCTTTGCTAGAATCTACAAGAGTTATTGTTCTTTACCCTTTATCTCATTCTTTGATTTCAACAATCATTTCTATTTCTACTGCAATGTTTCCTGGTAGTGATCCTACACCTACTGCAGATCGTGCATGTTTTCCATTCTCACCAAAAACCTCTACTAATAAATCTGAACAGCCGTTGATTACTTTAGGCTGCATATCAAATGTAGGGATACAGTTTACCATGCCTAATAATTTTACGATGCGTTTTACTTTATTCAAATCACCTATTTCACCTTTAAGTGTTGATAGCAAAGAGATGCCGGTGAACCTTGCTGCTTCTCTTCCTTGTTCTAAGGTTACTTCAGCGCCAACTTTTCCAATAACTTGTCCGCCTTCTGGTTTATCAGGTCCATGTCCTGATAGGTATACTAGGTTCCCAACACGAACTGCTTTCACATAATTTGCAATTGGTGGTGTTGGAGTTATTAAATGAATACCAAGCTCTTTAATACGGGCTTCTGCATCTACTTTATTCTGTGCATAGATGAATGACGTAGAAATAAATGCAATGGCGAAAATTAATGTGATAACCTTTTTCAATGGATTATGTTTTTGAAATGATGAATGATTTTGTCTAAAAAATGTTGGCTAAAAGAGTTGAATAAATCTACCCATTTTAATTAACTGAATTTATTGATAAAAATTCAAATGGCGCCAAAAACCGTCGTTTTTCTGTGATGAAATATATTATGGTTTACTGTTTTTAATCATTTCCTTTTGAGCGGGGCATGTTAGCTTTTTCTCTTCGAAGTGTAATAATAAAAAAAGGAGGGGTTAGCCTCCTTTTTTTATTATAATTGTGGTAAAATTTGTTTAGATAATCAGCGGTTATCGTTCATTTTTCTTTCATGAGCAACCTCATCATACCAAATGGCGGTTTCATTATTGTTGAAATGTTGCCTGATATAGGTTAACACTGATGCAACATCCACATCTGATAAGAAATTGTGAGGGGGCATTATATTGTTAAATGTTTTTCCCTTAACCGTAATGGGCTTTTGCATTCCATTGAGAACGATGTTAATCAATCTTTTTCTATCGGTAAGTACATATTCAGATCCTTCTAGTGGAGGGAATCGTTGGCCGTCACCTTTTCCATTTTTACCATGACATGCTACGCAATAAGTGTTGTAAACAAGTTCTCCGCCTTCTGCATCTCCTTTTTCAAGTTTATCGGCAACTTCATCTGGGGTTCTAATGTGTGCGCTTGTTTTTCTTTTTTCAATTACAGCTAATTGTTCTTTGCCGAATTTCGTTTTATCCCCTTTAAACATGATCCGCCAAAGTTTTCCTTTGCGTGAATCACTGATATAAATAGATCCATCAGGTCCTTCTGCAAGTCCCATGGGACGATGTTTTGTGTCGTATGTATTTACGATGGTATCCATACCCGAAAATCCATCTGCAAAGACCTCCCAAGGTCCTGAAGGTTTTCCATCTTTGAATGGAACAAATCCAACGAAATAACCTGACTGAGAATAGGGTGCACGAATAGTAGATCCATGAAATGCAATAAAAGCACCATGTTTATAGTGTTCAGGGAATTGATCGCCTTGATAAAATAGGATATCATTAGGGGCCCAGTGGCCAGGGAATCCGATTAGGGGTTGTTCGTATTCTTTTCCTTTGCCTTCTATTTTACCATCGCCTCCGTATTCAGGATTCAGCAATTTTTTTCCTTGCATGTTATCAAAATAGTAATATGGCCATCCTACATTTGATCCTTCTTTGATTCGTAAAAATTCTTCAGATGGAAGCATTGCACTTTGCCAACGGGTATATTTTTTGGGCCACGTGCGTTGAAAATCATCTCTTCCGTGTTGAACGATATATAGATTATTATCATTCGGGTTCCATGTGATGGCTACAGCACTTCTTATCCCCGTTGCATACCGTGTTCCGTCTTTTATTGTTTGATTTTGTTTGTTTGGATTAAACTTCCAGATTCCTGCATGGAGTTCTAATTGTGGACAAGGATCAATTCCGGGTGAATTTGGAATTCTATCTAACACTTGGCAAACATCAGAAGGGGATCCATAGGGTACATACATATTTCCTTTGTTGTCGAAGGTCAAGGGCTTTGCTGTATGATTAAATCCAAATGGATCATGCATAAAGTCATCCGTGAGAATTAATTCTACTGCCGTATCTGGCAGTAATTTTCCTGGCTTTAGCTTTGATCGAAAAATCTGATTGGTTGAGCTATAGTATATGTAGCCATTGTTGATGCGCATAGCTGTTCCATAGCCCATGCTATCTGTATAGAAACCAAATCGTTCAATAACATCTGCTTTTCCATCGTTGTTTTCGTCTCTTAATGCAATATTGCTTCCGTTAGGGTAAGAAGCTCTAAGTTTAACATAGACATCACCATTATCGTTTACAGCAATATGCCTTGCTGCTCCTAGGCTATCTGCTACGACAACGGCTTCAAAATCTCCTGGAAGATATAGTCCACCATTATCAGGATCTCCTTTTGGTAGACCATTGTTATTGCATTGAGTGAATGCCAAAACAATAAAAGCGAAGCACATCAATTTTACACCTGAATGCCAAATTTTTTGCAATAAGAAAGAGGACATAGAAAATAGTTATAAGGAATAATTAATCATTTAATTGATGAACTTTAATCGAGTTCATTAAACATATGCAATGCAATCCATCTCTACTAGTGAGTTACCTGGTACACCACCTTTAGCAACAGCTATAGTAGATCGTACAGGAGGTTTGCTTCCAAATCTACCTTTGAAAACTTCGTTCATACCTTGGTAATCATTGATGTCATTGAGGTATACTGTAACTTTTAATACTTTCTCCATAGAGGAACCCGCAAGAATCAATTCTTTTTCCAATTCTTTTAGCACATGGTCGGTATGTGCTTTGATTTCTCCTTCAAAATGTGCGCCTTTGCCAGCGATATATACTAATCCTCTGAATTTTGTATGGCCTGAAAATAGCGGTACATCATCTTGGTTAACGATGTTATGCGCTGTCTTTTCTTCCCTTGAATTTATGTTAGCTTTTGCAGCCAATCCAAGACCAGTTACTGCCACCAATGAGCCAAATAGTTTTTTGATTGTTGATCTGCGTTTTTCTTGCATGGTATTTAGTTTTATTGTTATAAAATGTAAATTAAGTTTAATCTTACTTGCGTCTCATCATCTTCCATTCTCTTCCAGGTTTTTCAACTTGAAATGCTTCGATGTTCCCGGCATCTTGTAATGTTACGAATACAGTTTTGCCATCATCACCACCGAAAGCGATATTGCTTGGTAGTTTTCCTGAAAGAGAAATTTCTTTCAAGAGTTCTCCAGTAGGAGATACTTTAGCCACAGTGCCTTTACCCCAACGTGCGATGTATAGATTTCCAGATACATCACAACGCATGCCATCCATACCAAAATCCGGAAACTCGATTAGTATTCTCTTGTTACTTAGTGTGCCATCTTCAGCTAGATCATATGCCCATACTTTGCGTTGAACCGATTCATTGACATATAGAGTTTTGTCGTCAGGACTAACCTCTATGCCATTTGTTGTACCCATATCTTTTTCTAACAGGCTCACTTTACCATCAGTGGATATTGTCCAAATCCTTCCTGTGCCTCCTGCCCAATTGGGATCGCTGGCAAATAAGCG
>CANKGM010000196.1 GCA_947481355.1 Chitinophagaceae bacterium | reverse complement strand
CCTTGGAAGTAGTGGTGGGATAGATTCTGCTGTCGTGTTGGCTTTGGCTGTTGAAGCATTAGGCCCAGAAAATGTTACTTCAATTTTGATGCCATCAGGATTCTCAAGCTCGCATTCAGTGGATGATGCTGTAGCACTCAGCAAAAACTTATGTAATCCTTACCATATTATCCCAATTGAAAAATTGTTTGAATCTTTTCTAGATACGTTAGACCCCCTTTTTAACGGAACACCATTTGGAATTGCAGAAGAAAATATTCAAAGTCGGAGCAGAGGTAATTTATTAATGGCTATAGCCAATAAAAATGGGTATGTGTTGTTGAATACATCCAATAAAAGCGAGTTGGCAACTGGCTATGGTACCTTATATGGCGATATGGCAGGGGGTATCAGTGTTTTAGGCGATTTGTACAAAATGCAGGTATTTGCATTGGCACGGCATATAAATAGTAAGAAAGCAATTATTCCTGAAAACATACTCATAAAAGAACCTTCTGCTGAATTAAGGCCTAATCAAAAAGATATAGATAGTTTACCACCTTACACAGAGCTTGACAAAATTTTGTATTTGTATATTGAATCTAGGTATAGTCCTAAGGATATTATTGCTGCATGTTTTGATGAAGCACTTGTAAACAGAGTACTGAAAATGGTTAATGTTAACGAGTATAAAAGGAATCAGTTTTGCCCAATCATTAGGGTAAGTGCTAAGGCATTTGGAGTGGGTCGTCGATTGCCCATTGTTGCAAAATATTTAAGTTAAGGTACCAATGCATAACTTGTATACATTATGAAGGCCATTGTTTATAAATCTACTGGAAGTTGGTATACGGTAAAGGGAAGCGATCATTCCTTTTATGAGGCAAGATTGAAAGGTAAATTTAAAATGGATGGCTTTACTTCTTCAAATCCAATTGCAGTTGGAGATGAAGTTGAAATTGAAACTGAGGATGAGCTTGAGCATAGGGTGATGATTACTCAGATATTCCCAAGAAAAAACTATGTAAATAGAATATCTCCTGCTAATAGACGTCAGCATCATATTATAGCATCTAACCTCGATCAATCTATATTAATTGCTACGTTAAGAGAGCCTCGTACTTCTCAGGGCTTTCTGGATAGGTTTTTAGTCACCTGCGAAGCGTTTCACATTCCAGCAGTTATTGTTTTTAATAAATCAGATTTGTACCAAGAAAAAGAAAAGTTGCTTTTTGAAGAACGGAAAGGAATGTATGAGCGAATAGGATATAAGGTATTATTAACCTCGGTATCTGAGGAAACGGGAATGGATACGTTGGATGATATCTTACATCAAAAAATCACTTTGTTAAGTGGGCATTCGGGTGTAGGTAAATCAAGTATGATAAATTATGTTTTGAAGGGAGCTAATATAAGAACGCAAGAAGTGAGTGAATGGAGTGGTAAAGGACTTCATACAACAACATTCTCTAAGATGTTTGATTTGCCTGATGGGGGTATGATTATCGACACACCGGGCATGAGAGAATTTGCCCTTGCCGATATAAACAAACAAGAGTTATCTCATTATTTTCCTGAAATGAGGCAATTGATTTCTTCCTGTCAATTTAACAATTGCCTTCATACTAATGAACCGGGCTGTGCTGTTAAAAATGCAGTAGCAGAAGGTGTAATTCACGAAGACCGATATATTAGCTATTATAATATATTGGAAAGTATAGAAGTGGTAGGTTGGTAACTATACTTTGAATTTTTTGGCACGAGGTACTTTTTCTCCACTCATCAATCGTTCTGCACCAACATTTTTACCATTGCTTGGGCATCCAGTTTTTCTCGAACAAGCACTCGTGGTAAAGCAAACTAGCAATAAAAAAAATATCCATTTCATGGGAATATAGTTTAGGTTAGGTTTTTATTATTTGAACCAACTACTATAAAGAGAATAGTTGTTGGCGATTCGTTCAATTTCTCCTTTTATTTTTTCTTCAGAAACATCCTTGATTTTTTTAGCTGGTACACCGCCAAATACTGAGCCTGGCGGAACAATCGTTCCTTCAAGAACTACTGCTCCTGCAGCTATTATGGAGTTGCTTCCAATAACCGCTCTGTCCATTACTATTGAGCCCATTCCAATTAATACATTGTCATGAACTGTGCATCCATGTACTATGGCTGTGTGCCCGATACTTACATTGTTTCCAATAACTGTTTTATTTTTTTCATAGGTACAATGAATAACAGCGTTGTCTTGGATGTTAACATTATTTCCTATTACAATTGAATTTACATCGCCACGAATTACTGCATTAAACCATACACTGCATTTTTCACCCATCACAACATCCCCTACTATAGTAGCGTTCGGAGCTATGAATGAATCATTTCCAATACTTGGAGAAATTCCTTTAACGGGAAGAATTACTGGCATTTTTAGTCAAAGTTATTCAATTCATCTGATTGATTGCTTGTTGTTTCTGCTAGGGCTATATCTTTAAGATAATTTTATCGAACTTCGCTTCAATGAACCAACGTGAACTTTTTCTCAAGCATGTCGCGCAAACCTCAGCTAATCCATTGGCATTGGAAATTGTGAAAGCTGAAGGATGTAATTTGTGGGACAAGGAGGGTAAGTTATACATTGATCTCATTAGTGGAATCAGCGTATGTAATGTTGGGCATAGAAACCCGCACGTTATTTCAGCCATCAAAGATCAACTAGATCGGTACTTGCATCTGATGGTCTATGGTGAATTAGTTGAATCTCCTCAAGTATTGTATGCTGAAAAATTAGTGTCGCTATTGCCCGACACCCTTAATTGTGTCTATTATACGAATTCAGGTGCAGAGGCAACAGAAGCAGCAATGAAATTAGCCAAGCGAATTACGGGGCGAACGAATATGGTGGCTTTCCATGAATCTTATCATGGTTCTACTCAAGGTGCATTGAGTGTTATGGGCAGCGAATATTGGAGAAATGCCTACAGGCCTCTTTTGCCAGGCATTACTCATATTAATCATAATGATTTAGATCAGCTTACATATATTGATGAGCAAACTGCATGTGTAATTGCTGAGCCTATCCAGGCTGAGCGCGGTGTAATAACACCATCCATTAAATGGATGCATGCACTTAGGGAAAGATGCCACCAGACTGGCACCTTGTTGGTATTGGATGAAATTCAAACTGGTTTCGGAAGGACGGGAACTCTTTTTTCATTTGAGAAATTTGGGATCGTTCCAGACATGCTATTGCTTGGTAAAGCCATTGGAGGTGGTATGCCACTTGGAGCATTAGTTTCAAGCAGGGATAATTTATGGCATTTTACAGATGGTCCAATTTTAGGTCATATAACAACCTTTGGGGGACATCCTGTTTCTTGTGCAGCAGGCAATGCAGCACTTCATTATTTAATTGACGAAAACTTAATGAGCGGTATCCCTGCAAAGAAAGCATTATTTGAAAGGCTGTTGAAGCATCCCAAAATAAAGGGGTTCAACGCTTCTGGTTTATTAATCTCAATTGAATTTGATTCATTTGAATTAAATAAAAAAATCATAGACTACTGCATTCAAAAAGGAGTGTTTACCGATTGGTTTTTGTTTGCATCACAATGCATGCGAATAGCACCTCCTCTTATCATATCTGATGATCAAATAAAAATGGCCTGCTCTGTTATCCTTGAGGCTTGCTTAGCTGTAGATTAAGTATTGAATTGATTAGAACGAAAAACGAAAACTTGCAAATAGGCCAAAGCGTTTGTAAAGTTCCTCTGGGAATGGTCTTGGTAATACCCTCCAAACTAAATCGATTCTAAAGAATCGAAAAATATTATCCACGCCTGTTCCAACTTCCATGTATGTCTTGCCATTCAAGCTTGTGAATGGTGTTCCACTATGAATGTTTAGTTGTGTGTTTTCTTTGCTAATACTTCCCCATAATATTTTGGCATTCCAGAATTGTCTGAATTTAAGGTATTTGTTTTGTGGAATAAATCTAAAAAGGCCACTCCCAAAATTATGTTCAATTGAAACGCCAGCATATTGATCTGATATATATTCAAATCTATTCATCAAGTTAAAGGCGTATTTATTATAATAATAAATTTCATTTCCAGGGGCTACAGCCAAAAGCATGTATGGTAGTTTTCCAACAATTTTACCCCCATAAATATTGTAGTAGAAGCTACCTGCAGGAGGTGTCTTTAGATAATCGGAAACACTGAGTGTATATTTTGAATATTTATATCCACTATTGAGCACTCCTTTAATCCCCTTTGAATAAACAAATTCAACAACAGGGTAGTCGCTGCCAAGACTTCGTCTAAAGAAGTCATCTTGAATGAATCGCTCTAGATATGCAAACCTCAATTTCGCATTGATCTCAAGGTTATTGAAATTTCCTGGATCTTGATTAAACGGAAAGTCTGCTTTCTCTGGGAGATTTTTTATTGGATTAAATATTTTTCTATGCAGATTCATAGTATACGATAAGCCACTACGCCACTCTTTGAAGTATTCTATTTTCTGTTGTTCAACGGATATCAGTTTTATAGGAACATTTGATTTCCGAAATGCAAGTGCAAAAATGTTGTCATAACCAATCTCGTCATAATATGATT
>CANKGM010000195.1 GCA_947481355.1 Chitinophagaceae bacterium | reverse complement strand
AGGCTATTATTTCCCATGCTAAGGAATATGGATTTGTTTTTCAATCCAGTGAGATATATGATGGACTAAGTGCTGTATATGATTATGGCCCATGGGGTAGTGAATTGAAGAAAAATCTTCGTGAAGCATGGTGGAATGAAATGACTCGCATGCATGACAATATTGTTGGTATCGATGCTGCCATTTTTATGCACCCAACTACTTGGAAGGCGTCTGGACACGTTGATAATTTTAGCGATCCTATGATTGATAACAAGGATTCTAAAAAACGATATAGAGTTGATCACCTCATTGAAGGGTTTGCGGATCAGTTAGTGAAAGAGGGGAAGACTGAGGATGCTGAACAACTGCTTGCTACAATGGATTCACTATTGGCTGCTAATGATTTTGCTGGGTTGAAGCAACTCATTGATTTAAAAAATATGAAGTGTGCAGTAAGTGGAACATGTAATTGGACAGATGTTCGTCAATTTAATTTGATGTTTTCTACACAAATTGGTTCAGTCGCTGAGGAGGCGAATGAGATTTACCTTAGACCTGAAACAGCACAAGGTATCTTTGTCAATTTTTTAAATGTTCAGAAGTCTGCCCGCATGAAAATCCCATTTGGTATTGCCCAGATAGGAAAGGCATTTAGAAATGAAATTGTTGCAAGGCAGTTTATTTTTAGAATGCGAGAATTTGAGCAAATGGAAATGCAATTTTTCATTCGTCCTGGTACTCAGCAAGAATGGTATAGTTATTGGAAGGCTGAACGTATGAAGTGGCACACTTCTATGGGTATTCCTGCAGAAAACTATCGTTTCCATGATCATGTTAAGCTTGCTCACTATGCTGATGCGGCGGTTGATATTGAATATGCATTTCCAATTGGATGGAAAGAAGTAGAAGGAATTCATAGTCGTACTGATTTTGATTTAAAAAGTCATCAGCAATACAGTGGAAAGAAGCTACAATATTTCGATACAGAAATAAATCAGAATTATGTTCCTTATGTAATTGAAACCTCTATTGGTTTAGATAGAATGTTTCTGCTTACCTTATGCCATGCCTATCAAGAGGAAAAGTGGACTAAAGAAGATGGTACTGAAGACAGTAGGGTGGTCTTAAAAATTCCTGCTAAAATCGCACCCATCAAGTTGGCCATTTTGCCACTCTTGAAAAAAGAGGGTTTGCCTGAGATAGCTAGAGAAATCATGAATCAATGCAGGAATGAATTCTATTGTTTTTATGAAGAAAAAGATACTATTGGTAAACGATACCGCAGAATGGATGCACTAGGGACTCCTTTTTGTATTACCATTGATCATCAGACGAAGGATGACCAAACAGTTACCATCCGCTATCGAGACACCATGAAGCAGGAGCGAATTCCAATATTGGGATTGGTAGATTTTATAAAAAGTAAATTCTAGTAAATTGTATTTTATTGTTAGCGTTTAGCCATTGTGTTGATTATACGACCAATGATTTCTTTAAAAAATCTCGCCCATCCATCAAATGAATCTGATGTTGGAATAAATGCATCTGCGTCTAATTTCGTAGCTGATGGAAGCATTCCAAATGCACATGGGTATGGTCTAACGTTTAAACCTTCTTTTTCAAAAACTTCGGTGGCCCTCGGTATATGAAATGCTGATGTGATGAGTACGAGCTTTCCTTTAAGTCCACCGAGGCTGTCGATTAATTCATGGGTGTACTTCGCATTTTCTTTGGTATTTTTTGAGTGAGTTTCAATGTAGATGTCTTCTTTTGGTATGCCTAGATCAATCAAGTTTTTGGCAATGAATTCTGCTTCTGCAAAATGTTGTTTTACAAAAATTGCGTTTCCGCCACTAGCAATAATTTTTTTAATATGCCCTGTTTTGTAGAGTAATGCGGTTTGGATAAAACGGTCAGATGATTGATTAAAATGCGGTGTAGAATTTACTTCATCGAAGCTTACCATTCCCCCTAATACAACACCAACTTCATATTGCTCATTTAATTTCATTGGCATTGGGGCTGCCTGAAATTGGATAAGAATTAGATTGATTAGCCAAGGGTTTGAAAAAAACAATGTAATACTGAGGGAAATTATAATAAGTTTTTTCCGTCGTCTTTGATCTGCTGAAAGTATTGAAATGATTAATAGTATAGTTATCCAAATAAATGGATTTAAGAAAAATGACAATAGTTTAGATAGTATAAACATATACTTGAATGAGTGCGCGGGAAAAATTAATCGTACTGATTAATTTTTTATAATGCTTCTAGTGAACTGATATTTTCTGTCTAGTGATGTTACGGTAAGGATGTAATTTCCTGCAGCAAGATTGTTTACAGGTATTCTGCCATTTTCGTATCCTGCTTCTTTTCGGTAGACAACAGCTCCATTCATAGCAGTGAGTTGAATGCTAAGTTTTCTTATGGTATACATATTGCCAACTTGGAATTGCAATTCATCATGAGCAATAGTTGGGTAAGCCGTTTTTATGAAATTCAAATCATTCCTAATCGGGTTTGTTACAGCAGTGATGACTGGAATAGGATCTCCTATATAAGCCACGAACATTCCATTTCCATGTGTTCCTGCAACTAACGTATTGTCTTTCCACCTGTACGCAAGTGAGTTTACAATTGCAGTATTGATCATTTCAGAGGGTTCGCCAGCGATGCCAATTTCTCTAGACCAAATGGTATTGGTTCCATTGATAGCAGTAGTGCTGAATAAGCCTGCAGAGGTTCCAACATAATATTCTATGCCAGTTGATTTAGCTACGATTTTACATGATCTTACTGATGGTAAGTTTAAATTACCTTCTATTACTTGCCATACTGGTCTATCTGCAGTGGCATTGCCTGTCCAATAAATACTATTTACATTGTAATTAGAAACAACTGCAATAATGGTATCTTGATTTCTTGGGTTGATGGCAATGTCATTTATAACACCCGCGGTTAGTCCTGTTGGCGTAATATTGGTTGGTCCATTAGAAGTTGAAATGTTTTGTGGATCCTTAAGACGGTATATTCTTCCTAACGAAGTACCAATGAACAGACAGCTGCTTGAGGTATATGCGCCTGCAGTTGTAGCCATAGAAAAAATATTGCCATTTATTGCTGGTGCTACCCCCTTCATTAAAGTCCAATTTGCATCAGTTACTTTAGTTGCATCGTTCGTTCTGAATAAACTATCATTCGAAGCATAATATAAATAATCGGTATTGTCTGGGTCTAAATGGTAATAGGTAATAAATTCACCTTTACCAGCTGTGCTGGGTTTGATTGGCGTATATGGGCTGGGTAAATTTGGATTTGACAAGTCGAATAGTCGCATCCTGTAAAACTGACCTTCTTGTGCTGAACAGAATAAGTATTGTTGCCCTGCGGTATTTTTTTTAGTCATGCCCACTTGACAGCCATCGCCACCAAGTAAAATGAAGTGGTCATTACTATCTGGAAGTTTATCAATAATTGGACTTTTTGGATTGTCCCGAAAAGTAGTAGAATTATCTTGCGCACCACCATAAAAAACCCTACTACCTGGAGTAGGATCGATGCCAATATGATAATATTGGATAGTTTGATATTGACTGTTGGCGTTTGTCCATTCTGGACTTGTCACAGTGATATCGTTTATAAAAGCGATACCTCCATCTGACCCAATTAGAACCCTGTTGGGATTAGAAGGGTCAAATGAAAAACTATGGTTATCTGCATGGCTTATTGAACTTGCATCAGTATAGGTTGAAGAGGATACTCCTCCTGCGAATAGGACACTGTCTTTGGTTGCGAATCCATCTTTTGATCGAAATAAATTAACTCCGCCGGCTAATACAATACTAGGATTAGTTGGGTGTATGGCGAGGAGCATATTATAGCCGCCTTGCAACTCCATATATTTTGCGGTTTTCCCATCACGTTTTGCTACCAAATTATCTGTTAATTTTTGCCAAGTAAATGGAGTTGTGGACATATCACATTTAAATAGATCCGCCTCTGGTTTATTGGCCCCGTTTTCGGTGTTTTCAACCATAGTATAAAGGATATTTTCATTTGAGGGAGCAACCGCTATAACTAGTCTGCCCCAACCCCCACTATAATCACCAACACTATTTGTCGCGTTGTTGTAACTTCTCCATCCTGCTACTGAGTCAGAGGCATTTTTTATTCCTCCTGCGATGCGCGCAAAACTTCCATTACCACCTGTTGCAGAGGTAAAAATTCCAGCATATTCTCTGTCTTCAATTCTGCCACTCATGGCAATAAAAATTTTTGATCCCGTTTTTGTGATCAATACGTCTGCAATACCACCACTTCCTGAAGTTGCTGACGTGCTCTCGAAAACACTTGTCCAAGTAGCTCCTCCATCAGATGAGCGCACTACTTTTCTGTGGATGGCTGCATATACATCACCCGTAATAGGGTGCACAGCTATTTTATGGATGAAGCACCAAGGAGAGGAGAATGAAGTAGGGTCGGTTACACTTGTGGACGAAAGAATCGACCATGTTAATCCATTATCAATGGATTTTAGAATCCCATTTCCAAAAACAAAGGCTGAGGGATAACTTGCAGATGTACCAATTGGGTCGCCTGTGCCAGCGTACCATGTATCAGGTTGAGTAGGGTCTTGCGCAAAAGAGGATACCCCTCTAACTT
>CANKGM010000194.1 GCA_947481355.1 Chitinophagaceae bacterium | reverse complement strand
GCAGACATCAGAATTGATAAAAAATTCAACTTTAAAAAATGGACGTTTGATTTGTTCATGGATATTCAAAATGCCTATAACAATAAAAACCCGACACCATCTGGATTTACATTAAAAAGAAATCCTGATGAAAGTTATGCTACCACTACTGGAGAGCCTTATAATCCGGGCACGTTCAATAACCCTTTTGCGCCTAATAATAGACAAAAAGGAATACCCGTATTCTTACCAAATGATAGTGGGTCAATCCTACCAAGCATAGGATTTGTTGTTGAGTTTTAAATTGCAGTATAAAAAGAAGAATTTATATCCTTATAAATATCTTCTTTTTATACAACCAGTAAAGAATCAACCATAATAATAATAAGGTAAGTCCGCCGCTCAGCAACGGTGCATAAGCATCCCCAAACAGTGTATCAAAATGTTGACCTAGGTGAATGTATAATGAGTCATGAATCAACGACCTCATTCCTCCATCTGCCAATACATAAGCCGCAATGGAGTTAGCTCCTATGACCATCAAAAAGAAAGACCATTTTTTTCTTCCAGAGATATCGATAACCCCGTAAAAGAACGCCAAAAATAGAAAGCAAATTCCACCACTAAATATTGTCCAGGCCGGCGTCCAAATACGCTTCACGATAGGATTAATTCCTGTTAGTTGAAGCAGTATACCGAAAAGAATTAGTGATACGCCAACTGTTACAAAGAATTTCAATTTCTCTTTTTGTGTTTTTGAACTTTGCATCATGTTACCTGCCAAGAGGCCTAATATCATCGTACCCAATGTAGGAATAAAACTCAGGGTAGAATATCCTCCACCATTATTCATGAAAACTGATTTCCGTGGAAATAAATTCAAAAACCACTTATCAAATGCCCATGCGAGGTTTGTATTTTTATTCCAATGTGCAGCAAAACCATGTAAATTATTTTCCCAGTTTGCACTTACCCCAGCTGCAGCATAATCAAACGTACTATCAGGTAAAGGATACAATGCAAATGCAGCCCAATAGCCAACAAGAATAACAACCAGAGCTGCAACTTGAGTACGATGCGAAGCAAAGCCCAACAACACCAAGAATGTATATCCCATACCAATCTGACTCAACGTATCCTCAAAAGTAAAATACGTTTGAGTTGAACCCATCGATCTTAAGAATATACCAAGACATATTAATATAATAGAACGCTTAATGGTATGGCCAAGTAAATTTTTAAAAGATGCCCCTTTACTTTTTCTGCTCGCTATAGAATAAGGCAATACAACACCCACTAAAAAAGTGAATGAAGGTTGAATCATATCGTGTAAAGCAAGCCATGTCCATTCCACATGACTTTGATGAAATGACATGAATGCCCAAAATCCACTATCAGGGAGTGAGTTCGAAATCTGCGTAAACGATAATACTTCTCCCATCATGAGCAGCATAACGAAACCACGATAAACATCTACCGAAGCAACTCTATTTTGAGTAAGATCTGGCATAATGACAGTTTTTGATGTTGTTGAATTTTCCATGTAAGTATATATTAAAGAAATAAATATATCATAAGATACGGTTATTTATAATTTCAAAATGAATTAAATTCAATTTATGGAATGCAAATCTGCTAAAATTCAGATTAGTACAAGCATAATGTGGATAGTACTCCTGCCATTATATTTCTCCATAATTTCATGTGATGCAGAGTCTACCTCAAATCGGGAAAGAAATCCAGATTATGTTAAACCATCCATCAATTACAAAGGTCAATTTAGAAAAGGGTATGTGAGAAAATCCGTAAGCATCAATAAAAATGCTATCCGAAATCAAACAAGATCGAGATATTATTATGAAACAAGAGGGAAATATAGAAAAAGAAAATAAAAACAGATGAGAAAAATTGTCTACGTAGATATGGATAATGTACTAGTTGACTTTAAAACAGGAATCAGTCGACTAACACCAGAAGAACTAAAATTATTTGAAGATCGTTACGATGAGGTGCCCAATATTTTTTCTAAAATGGATCCAATTGAAAATGCCATTGTATCATATGAAAAACTATGTTCGCTTTATGACACCTATATACTTTCCACATCGCCATGGGAAAATGCAACTGCCTTGCACGACAAACTGAATTGGGTAAAAAAATACCTTGGAAATGTAGCCTACAAAAGACTAATTCTATCACACCACAAAAACTTAAATAGGGGAGACTACCTTATTGATGACCGCGAAAAAAATGGTGCTAGAGAATTTCAAGGTGAGCTTATATTATTTGGCAGTGATCTCTTCCCTCATTGGAATAGTGTCATGGAATATCTAGCACCAAATAATTAAACATGATTGACAAAGAAAGATGAAAAAATTCCTTACATCACTAATAGCTATTCACAATGTAAATGGTCAATTAGGCAAATGGCCTGGACCAGTTATTGAAGCTGAATCATTCGAAGAAGCACAAACATGGTGCATAAAGAATACGCAATACCTTTTTGTAGAACAAGAAATTATTTCTGTTGATACTAATGATGCTAATTCATCATTGAATTGAAAAGAAACCTTATACTGCCTTATTCAATTAACCCCGTGTTCTTTTTTATATCACTAATGGCATCAAATAAAGAATCTAAGTCTTGTTGACTATTAAACGCATTAATTGAATAACGCAAGTACGTTTTGTCACCATGCCTCATTACCGGAATTTCAATATGGTACTCTTCAAATAAATGACGTTGCAGTTTTTCTGGCTCAGTAGTTTTTATGGATGCACTAAACAATTGTCGAATAAAGTCTTCATTCAATGGTGCTAATGGAACTGCTCCTAAAAGTTTACACAATATAGGCGCATTATATATGACCAACTCCCGGCATTGACGTGAAACATCAGTCCACTGGTTATCGTCCATAAATTGAATCGCATCAGGTATGGTTAAAAATGCGGAGAAATCCCTCGTGCCATTTGTTTGATGATAATCTAAAAAAGTAGAATGTGATGGGAACATCGATTTGTATCCCCAACTTACAATCAAGGGATCAACCATAGATTGAAATTCTTTTTTCACATATAAAAAGGAACTTCCTTTAGGGGTCATCATCCACTTATGACAGGCACCCGTAAATATATCAAAGGATGAATTTTCAAGGTCTATTGGCACTTGCGCGGGTGCATGTGCCCCATCAACAAATGTTATAAGTCCCTTCTCTTTAGCAATAGCACAAATTTCCTCTACAGGTAGTCGAAGTCCTGTGCTACTCGCGATATAACTAATGAAAATCATTTTTGTGTGACTAGTCAATCCTTTAAAAAATTCGCTAATGAATTCTTCCTTAGACTGAATAGGTAATGATATAGGTTGTCTTACAAATTTGGCTCCAGCTTTCTCACAATAATATTCCCAAGTCTTATCACATGCACCATACTCTAAATTGGTTGATAAAATTTCATCCCCAGGTTGAAGGTTAACACTTTTAGCAATCGCATTAACCGCATAGGATGGATTGGTGACATAAACTAAATCCTCTTGACTGCAATTAAGGTACTTCGCTAAGGCTTTACGACTATTCTCTAAATATGTCAATCCATTTACCATAATGAATTGTACAGGCTCTTGCTCTAATTCCAGCTGATATTGTTGATAGCGCTCGAAAACAGGTTTTACACAAGCCCCAAATGAACCAAAATTTAAAAATGTAATATCATCTCTTAATAAGAAATGTTTTTTTAGATGTTGCATCAAATAAAATAAATAATTTAAAATAGCCGTTTAAACGATACTGAATTGACTTTGTAAAACTACTTTATAAAAGCCGCATTCAACTCCTTTATGATTCTTACAGTTGCATCTTCATATTGCAGTGCAATAGACTGAAGCGTTTTTTTCTGATAAGAACCGACAACCCACTGAATGATTTTATTATCAGGATATTTCAACTGCTGCTGCTTAATCCATTCCATTCCATTAGGAACCTGATTCAAAGCAGCATAGGCCCACAAAGAAATTAAATGATTGCCAGCATAAAAATTACTTATTGTATTCACTCGAATTGGCATGAATTTTACAACAGCGCCTAGCATTTCACTAGCCGCCTCTTTATTATTTGAATTTTTATAACACAAATATGAAAGCCAATTTTCTAATCGAATATCAATATCCTCATCATACGGTTTTCCTGCACCTAAATTTTCTGGCCATAACTTAGCTTCATTAATTAAGGTAAGTGCCTGTGAGTAGTTTTTTTGCTTCATCTGCACAATGGCCTGCATGAGCTTTGCTTCTCTATATAACTCATGACCACTTGTTGCTCCTTCAAATGGAATAATATTTAAGGTGGCTAATAACTGATCTGCTTTTACATACTCTTTATTATGCATTAATGTTTTGGCATACAACATGCCCATGATATAATTTCCAGTATGATTTTTATAAAATGGCTCTACCGTTTCTAATGCTTTTGAAAATTCATATCGGCTATTATATAGCTCAGTCAAGGTTTTTATATACCGCCATTGATTCTTATCCATTGATATAGCCATAGTTAAATCAGCAACAGTAGAAGTTAAAACCGAAGGAGTAGAAATTTCACTCATGAACAAGTTAGCACGAGCAGCATAAAAAGGCGCATAGGTTGGCACAGACTTCAATGACTTGAAGATTTCTTTTGCCTCCGCTATC
>CANKGM010000193.1 GCA_947481355.1 Chitinophagaceae bacterium | reverse complement strand
TAGGATAGGTTCCGGAATTGATTGAGTTAATACCTCTTAATAGAATAACTGCACTTGCGCCAGGAGTACCACCAGGGCTAGTAATTTGAGCGCCGGCAACTTTACCAGTTAACGCTTGGTCAATAGTTGCTATACCACCTTTGGGTATTTGGTCAGCAGTAACTGATTCGACAGCAAAAGCAATTTTCTTTTTGCTTGTTGCAGAACCTAATCCTGTAACCACTACTTCCCCAAGGTTTTTTGTCTCAAGTGCAAGTTTGATCATAATGTTTGCGCCTGCACGAACTTGCTGAGCTTCAAACCCTAAAGCAGATACTACTAATGTAGATCCAGTAGGAGCTGATAGCGTAAATGCGCCAAGTGTGTTAGCAGTGGTACCATTTTGAGTACCCTTTACCAGAATAGAAGCACCTGATATAGGCTCTCCTTTTTCATCAAGAACTTTACCATTTATGGCAACGTTTTGGGCTACTGCAGTACCTATAAATAGGCACGATACAAGTAAACTCCACAAAAATTTTTTTCTCATGCTTGTTAATTTTTTGTAAAAACAGTTTTGTCTTAACATAAAAGTAACAAAAATATTACCATAGTAACAAAAATATTACTTAGGTAACTAAAATGTGACTTCCCCTTGTGTATACGACCTAGTCAAATTAAAAGCCAAATAGTATAAAATCAGTGTTTTAAGAGAAGAATTACTGGTTTTGATCAACTTGATATAAAAAATGATTAAAGTATCATGCCTACTATGTATTTTTTCATATAAAGAAAAAATATAAACACATATATAATTTTATAATACGATAAGCTTATGACAATTTTTGTTACCCGCCGCCGCACCAACCCCTTTTTAGCCTTTTTAGCTAAAAAAAATTATTTAACATTTGACAAATGACTGATTATCATTAAAAAATGAACGTGTTGAAACAAGTTAAGTGATGGAAGAATGATTTTGATAAATCAATGATTATCAAATAATTGTACATGTTTTAGACTCAAAAAAAGCCCAACGAATGTGTTTCAGTGACAAAAAAAAACTTGTGCACAAGACAAAAAATTAATTTTGTAATGTGGGAGCAATTTGTAATTTAGTGTCAGAATTTAATGGGTTAGTAAGTACTAAAGGGCTGGTTTCTACCGGCCCTTTGGTTTTTTAAAAACTCACTACTTTTTTTCTAAAAGCGATAAAGCAAAAAACTTTTTTGCAGTAGGTAATAGATCAAATCATTTCTCGCTTTCATATTTACCTTTAACACATGAGCAAAATAAAAAAAGCATTCTTCTGCAAGAATTGTGGATATGAATCTGCAAAGTGGGCAGGTAAATGTCCTGCATGCAATGAATGGAATTCATTCACAGAAGAAATAATTCATAAAGAATCATCTCCTTCAAAACAAAGTTGGAAAGAAACTGGATCAACAAATACAAAAAGTATTGAGCTCAATGATGTTGAAGCAAATGAACAAGAAAGAATCATTACAAAAGATGATGAACTAAATCGTGTTCTAGGTGGAGGAATCGTTCCTGGAAGTTTAGTGCTTGTTGCAGGTGAACCTGGCATTGGAAAATCAACCTTGTTTTTACAAGATGCATTGATGATGCATGAACTACGTGTATTATATATTAGTGGTGAAGAAAGTGAACAACAAATAAAAATGCGCGCGAATAGAATTAATGTAAGCCACGATGCATTTTTTTTACTTACTGAAACATCCACTCAAACCATCTTTCAAGAAATAAAAAAAATAAAACCACAACTAGTTATCGTTGATTCAATTCAAACATTACAATCTCCTTATATAGATTCTTCTCCAGGTACAATTTCACAGATTCGAGAATGCACTGCAGAATTTCAACGCTTTGCTAAAGAAACACAGACACCTGTTTTCTTAATTGGACATATCACCAAAGATGGTAGCATAGCAGGACCAAAACTATTAGAACACATGGTTGATACAGTCCTTCAATTTGAAGGAGATCAGCATTATGCCTATAGAATATTACGCACTACAAAAAATCGTTTCGGCTCAACAGCAGAATTGGGTATATATGAAATGACTGGTGTAGGAATGAAACCAGTAACGAATCCTTCAGACATCTTAATCAACCAAAAGGAAGAACAACTAAGCGGCATTGCGATTGGGGCAACGATGGAAGGACTAAGGCCATTGCTTGTTGAAGTCCAAGCACTAGTTACTCCATCAGTATATGGCACACCACAACGAACAGCTAGTGGGTTTGATTTAAGAAGATTACAATTGCTTCTTGCAGTCTTGGAAAAAAGAGGTGGATTCCATTTCGGAACAAAAGATGTATTTGTAAATATTGCAGGGGGATTAAAAATAGAAGATCCCGCTATAGATCTTGCTATGGTATTTGCATTATTAAGTTCATATGAAGATGTTCCATTGTCGCAAAAAATTTGTTTCGCTGGCGAGATTGGGTTGAGTGGAGAAATTCGTGCAGTGAATAGAATTGATCAACGCATTTCTGAAGCGGAAAAACTTGGATTCGAAAAAATTGTAGTCAGCAAATACAATAGAAGAAACGAAAACAAATCCCTAGGCATCAAAATAGTTTCTGTGGCATTGATTGAGGAAGTGTATAGGACGATATTTCAGTAATTATTAAAAGAGTAAATACAAAAAGGGGCAAAGGCACAAAGCGAAAAGCGTTCAGCGTAAAGCGAATAAAGAAAAGGGACAGAGGCACAAAGGCACAGAGCGACAAGCGTTCAGCCCAAAGCGATTAAAGAAAAGGGAAAAGGCACAAAGTAAAATCACATTCCAATGTCGTGATTTCCTCTTTTTCAAAATCGAACGTAACCATAAATTACATTATGGTTCAAATAAACACATATAAGGACTTATTGATTTGGCAAAAGTCAATAACATTAGTAAAAGAAGTTTATTCATCACTTGAGTCGTTTCCAAAAGAAGAAAAATTTGGACTATGCAAGCAGATGGGAACATCAGCTGTATCAATACCGTCAAATATTGCTGAAGGATATGGTAGGCACTCCACTAAAGAATATAAACGATTCTTGCTAATTGCAACAGGCTCGTTATTTGAGCTTCAAACACAAATTGAAATTTCATTTCAGCTAGGACACATTGACAAAATCAAGGCGAATGAATTAATACTCCTAACTGAGGAAATAGATAGAATGATGTCATCTCTAATAAAAAAATTAATATAGAGAAACTTCATCTAATCTTTTATGCCTTTTATCTATGCACTTTGTGCCTCTGCCCCTTTTCTGTATTT
The DNA here is from genome assembly GCA_947481355.1 of Chitinophagaceae bacterium. GTDB lineage: Bacteria > Bacteroidota > Bacteroidia > Chitinophagales > Chitinophagaceae > Pollutibacter. The sequence goes on along the minus strand of CANKGM010000193.1, from coordinate 1,426 downwards.
ACTATGGCCTATTCCCTTTATGAATTTCCTCTCCAGCCTTTCAAACTTATTCTTCCCCTCCATTTGTCCAGGATGCAATACCCAACATATCAATGAGGAAGAAATGATTTGCATGGAATGTTATCACAATCTCCCTTACACAGAATTTGAACGCCTTGAAAACAACCCGGTAGAGAAAATATTTTGGGGGAGAACCAATATCAAATTTGCCTCTAGCACTTTCTATTATATAATAGATAGCCCAATTCAACATATTATCCACCATATCAAATACCGTGGGCAAGACAACCTTGGTGTTTTTATGGGAGAAATTATGGGATATACATTACAAACAGCTTTCGAAAAGCATGAAATCGACTTTTGTATCCCAATGCCCCTACATTATAAAAAAGAATATGCCAGAGGATACAACCAAGCATCGTTACTTTGTGCTGGCATAAAAAAAACAACCCACTTAAATTATAATGATAAGTTAATCACACGTGAAGTAAACACGTCAACCCAAACAAAAAAATCAAGGATAGAACGCTGGGGAAATGTTGAGGATGTATTTACTATTTCAAACAAAAGCGAAATACTAGATAAAAACATTCTACTCATAGATGATGTAATCACCACAGGAGCATCAACGGAAGCCTGCGCAAATATTTTACTTAACCATGGCGCAAAATCAGTGAGTATTTGTGGGTTGGCGTATACGATTTAGGGGGCGCTTTACGCTGAACGCTTGAGGCTCTATCGATTTTATCTTTTTCAATTATCTCTATTTAATGACCATGCAATTAAATAATTAACGTTCAGCGTGTAGCGAAAAGCGCCAAGCGCTAAGCGTTCAGCGCCTAGCTTCCAGCGCTCAATGAACTTTATTCAATACAAAGTGTTACCTTAACTACTCAAAATAATTTTATGACAAAACTTATTCTCATAGCATTCTCACTTTTTGCAATAGGGCCTAAATCAATTCATTCATTTAAAGTACCAGCAATCGACGGGGGTACTATTGATTTTTCTGCATTTAAAGGGAAAAAAATACTTATTGTCAACACAGCTTCGCAATGTGGCTATACACCCCAATACGCAGAATTGGAAAAACTATATGAAGCCAATAAACAAAAATTAGTCATAGTTGGATTCCCTGCAAACAACTTCGGGGGACAAGAACCTGGATCAAATTCAGAAATCAAATCCTTTTGTACAAAAAATTATGGCGTAAGCTTCCCAATGGCAGAAAAAGTTTCTGTTAAAGGCGGTGACATTCATCCATTGTTCAAGTGGCTTACTTCAAAAACGGAGAACGGTGCTATGGATGGAGAAATCAATTGGAACTTCACCAAATTCCTACTTGATGAACAAGGAAAATTACTAGCTGTATTTCCAAGTAAGGTAAGTCCGACTGGGCCTGAAATTGCTGGGTACCTTAAATAGT
>CANKGM010000192.1 GCA_947481355.1 Chitinophagaceae bacterium | reverse complement strand
TATTTCATTTAAACAGGATTCTGTTCCACTTCCTACACAATCAAGGTTCAGCATAGAATTCAAAAAAGATGGGAACGGTCGAATTATGTATGATAGTGATTTAGATATAATAATTTACGATCACTTGATTTCTGAGACAAATGAAGAATCCAAAAAGTATACTTACATCCCAGATGGAGATTATGAAGGATTCAAATGGATTGATGGAAAGTGGCAACACATCAACAAAGTTTTTACGCAAAAATTAATTGATGGCCAGGCGCCTGTTGAAAAGCCCATCAAGCAATAACATAAAGTAGTTAATGGCTGAATTCAATAATCAATCATCTAATTTCAATACAGCTAAAAATGCTTCTTGTGGCACTTCAACGTTGCCAATTTGCCTCATGCGTTTCTTACCTTCTTTCTGTTTTTCCAGCAGTTTACGTTTACGACTGATATCACCACCATAACATTTTGCGGTAACATCTTTACGCATAGCTGAGATATTTTCACGTGCCACTACTTTAGCCCCAATAGCAGCCTGTATTGCGATTTGAAACTGTTGACGAGGTAATAATTCCTTTAATTTTTCACATAGTTTCCTGCCAAATTCTTGAGAACGGGCTCTGTGAATTAACGCTGATAAGGCATCTACTTTTTCACCATTTAATAAGATATCCATCTTAACAATATCACTTTCCCTATACCCTATTGGTGAATAATCAAATGAAGCATAGCCGCGTGTCTGACTTTTAAGCTTATCATAAAAATCAAATACGATTTCAGTCAATGGAATTTCAAAAATCAATTCAACTCTTGATTGAGTCAGGTAACTCTGATTAAGCAATATACCACGTTTGCCTAAGCACAATGTCATGATGTTACCGATATAGTCTGGCTTGGTGATGATCTGTGCACGAATAAATGGTTCTTCAATGCGATCCATTTGGGTAGGATCTAACATTTCACTTGGGTTATTTACTTGGATGACTTCTCCCTTTGTTGAGTAGGCTACGAAGCTTACGTTTGGAACCGTAGTAATCACAGTTTGGTTAAACTCACGTTCAAGTCGTTCCTGGATAATTTCCATATGCAATAATCCCAAGAAACCGCATCGGAATCCAAACCCTAATGCTTGAGATGTTTCCAATTCATAGGTAAGCGATGCATCGTTCAATTGAAGCTTGTCCATGCACTCGCGCAATTCCTCAAACTCATCTGTATTTACTGGAAAGATGCCTGCAAACACCATCGGTTTCACATCTTCAAATCCCTTAATGGCATCTGCAGGATTAACTGCATTAACTATTGTATCTCCTACTTTAACTTCTTTAGCTACTTTAATACCTGTAATGAGGTAGCCCACATCGCCACATTTTACTTCCTTTTGTTCCAGCATGGTGAGTTTGAGTACACCTACTTCATCTGCTTCATATATGGTATCAGTAGAGACGAACTTGATTTTATCTCCTTTTTTGATACTACCGTTTGTAATTCTATAATATACGATAATCCCTCTGAATGGATTGAATACACAATCAAAAATCAGTGCTTGTAATGGTGCAAGAGGATCACCTTTAGGAGAAGGTATTCTGCTCACAATAGCTTCTAAAATCCCATCCACGCCAATACCGGTTCTTCCACTTGCCATGAGAATATCCTCTGGCTTACAACCGATTAGATCCACTATTTGGTCTTTCACTTCATCGATCATGGCTCCATCCATATCGATTTTATTAATTACTGGAATAATTTCTAGGTTATTCTCAACAGCTAAATATAAATTTGAAATGGTTTGTGCTTGTATACCTTGTGTTGCATCTACAAGCAATAAAGCGCCTTCACAAGCTGCTAAGGCACGGCTTACTTCATAACTAAAATCGACGTGACCGGGTGTGTCGATTAAGTTTAACACATATGTTTCGCCATTATTATGTTTGTAATTGATTTGAATAGCATGACTTTTAATTGTGATGCCTTTTTCCCGTTCAAGATCCATATCATCTAATACCTGATCCATCATCTGTCTTTCAGAAATGGTATTGGTTACTTGGAGTAAACGATCAGCTAAAGTTGACTTACCGTGGTCAATATGGGCTATAATACAGAAATTGCGAATATTTTTCATTTAAAATAGATTCAATTCAACGTAAAAACTGGCTGAATTGAAGTTGCAAAATTAGTCAATTTGAATGTAATGAACAGAAGCAAATTGTATCCTTTTCCGTTAAAATAAGCTTGTAACAGAAGAATAAATCGCTTAAATTTGCCGTCTACCCAAAGAATATGATGAAAGAGCAATTTGAACTAGCTGTAAAGGAAGTAGACGAACTAAAAGAGCGCCCAAGTAACGAGACCCTTCTTCAACTTTATTCCCTCTATAAACAATCTACAGAAGGCGATAATAGAAACTCTCCCCCTGAAAATCCATTTGATTTTGTCTCAAAAGCTAAGCATGAATCATGGCTCGCTTTATTAGGAAAATCTACTGAAGATGCGATGAAGGAATATATTGCCTTGGTTGAAAAGTTAAAAATCTAACCCCTTTATTTTAGGGCATTAATGATTTGGATGAATTCGGCAGCAACTAACGAGGCTCCTCCAACCAATCCACCATCTACATCTGTCATAGAAAAGATTTCTGAGGCGTTTGATCCCTTAACGCTTCCTCCATAAAGAATGGATGTGTTTTCTGCAATAGCAGCTCCATATTGATTTGCAATTACGCTACGAATATGTGCGTGCATTTCTTGAGCTTGTTCAGCACTTGCGGTTCTACCCGTTCCAATCGCCCAGATAGGTTCATAGGCTATGATTACATTTTTCATCTGCTCTGCAGTAAGATGAAAAAGTGATTCCTTCAACTGAAGTTCAACAAATTCATTTTGTGTAGCGGCATCCCTAACAGAAAGTGGTTCTCCGCAACAAAATACAGGTGAGATAGATTCCGCAAGACATAGATTAACTTTTTCAGCTAAGATGGCATTTGACTCTGAAAAATATTCACGTCTTTCACTATGTCCAACCAAGCAATAGTTGATATCAATAGACTTCAACATTGATACAGACACTTCACCTGTGTAGGCACCTGATGTTTTATTGCTGCAGTTTTGAGCCGTTATATGCATGTTGCTTTTCGCCTTAATTAGTTCAGATGTTGCGGTTAGATAAGGAAAAGGAATAGCAAATAATACGTGACGGGATTCATTCAATTGAAATTCAGCTGAGATAATCTCATTCAACAATTCTTTTCCTTCAGCGAGTGTTTTATTCATCTTCCAATTAGCTGCCGCAATCTGTTTTCTCATGTTAGTTTTTATTTAATTGTAAATATAAGTTTCTGATTGTATCTTTTTTAATAGAATCAAGGGATTGTCCTTTTGCTGCCATCCATTTTTCTATCTCTGAGAGTAGCTTCTCAAGTTCATAACGTACGGTTGATTTTCCACCCCAGGCAAAACTAGGAATGTATTTACTTGAAATGGTTGAAAATTCGAAAATAGTTGAAAAGGGTCCAATTACGGTACCACTATTAATCGAAGTATTGATAGCAGTTCGTACATGGTCTCCCATAAAAACCCCTACTTTATTTACTGCTAAATTGAATTTATTCTGATTTATGTTCCACACTTTTATATCGCCGAGTGTATTTTTCACATTAGAACAGGTAGTGCCTGCACCTAAATTGCACCATGATCCAATATAGCTATCGCCAATATAGCCATGATGTGCTTTATTGGTATAGCTGTTTATGATTGAATTTTTAATTTCCCCTCCAATAACACAATGCTCTCCTATACTTGTGCCACCATAAATAGTTGTACCCATTTTTATGATTGAGTTATTGCCAATTGACAAGGGGCCTCTTAGCGATGCACCATCCATAATCTGGACATGATCACCAATATGGATGGGGCCTTCTGTAGTATTTAATGTACAGTGTTCAAGAACTATATCCTTACCTAAGTAGAGGGAATGATTGCCTAATCGTTTGACGTGTGCAGGAAGTAAGTTCGATGAATCAGTTAATCCAAGTATTGAAATATCTTGTTGAATAGACCATGCATTCAGGCGAGTCAAATCCCACAAGTTTGATATTTTTTTCAGATCTATTGATTCATGAGATTGATCTGAAGCAAAAAAATTCAATAAATTCAATTCGGTAGAAGGTAAATAAGAAACTGGAATATTTCTACCTGCTGATCTGTCTTCAATTGGTAAATCAGAAAAGATTAAATCTATCTGTTGCTTTTGCGCAAGGTATTTCCACTTCTCCTGGATAGTGAGTAGACCCAATCTCAAATCCATGGTATCATTATTTACCGTAAGAGGGTAAAAATCAGGTTTAATGTTATCATCAACTAGATGGAGAAATGGCATATTGAAATCCTTATTTCAAAGCTACGATGAAAAATGGCTTAAATTAAAAACCCTCCATAAAGGAGGGTCTTTAAAAACTTATTTTTTTGCGTATTTCTTTTTGAATTTATCGATACGACCTGCAGTATCTACAAGCATATTTTGTCCTGTAAAGAAAGGATGTGAAGTATTTGAAATCTCTAGTTTCAACAATGGGTATTCATTACCATCTTCCCATTTGATTGTTTCTTTTGAAACAGCAGCAGAACGGGTTAAAAAGGTAGTACCATTACTCATGTCCTTAAATACCACAAATCTGTAATTGTCTGGATGTATTCCTTGTTTCATAATGTTGTTTTTTTTGTGATATGGATTTGG
>CANKGM010000191.1 GCA_947481355.1 Chitinophagaceae bacterium | reverse complement strand
GTAGCATTTTTAACTTCTTGAGCTACATCACTTGGATCGCAACCGAATTTTAGATAGTTCTTTGGGTAAAAATCCAATAATGTTCCATCGTTACAGCCAATATCCAATACATTAGCAATTTCTTTTTTAAGCAAGCTATTGACACTGTTTACAATTTCACTGAGATGATTTCTCATGGTTGCATTTGTACCACTGCGATACCAATAAGCAGCATATAATATTTCTGATGGCACACTATGCTCCATCTGCAACAAACCACAAGCATTTTCATCTACTTGAGGATTACACCGAACTAAGGAACAGTTTATTTTCCGTTGGGATGGCATTTCCTTACCAGGTTTCACAAAAGATCCTTGTAAAAACTGAGGACCCAAATCAATTACAGGCGTCAATGATGAAGAACCACAAACTCTGCATGTTGTCCGCTTTCTAATATGCATAATATGAATTTAATATTAACGTAAAATCATTGATGCAAAAACAGCATTAATCGCATCAATACATTTATTTCTTTCAAGATTCAAAATCGCTAATTTCTTAACTACACTATCTTTTTCATCCAATGGAACAGCTTCGAATTCATACACCTTCTCTTGCTCATGCCAAAGCGTACAGTTGACATCAGCGAGTTGATAAAAAATTTCTCCTAAATTCCCTTTAATCTCTCTTACCTCATTTCCTTCCTGCTTAAACACCTTATTGCTTGCAAAGGATAATTTATTTGGGGGAATTTTACCAGCAATGGCATCAGCTATGTACAGATCAATTTCTTCTTGCAAATCATTAGCCTGAATGGACAAACTTTCTAATCTGGCTTGATCATCAGAATGATACTGCTTCAATTTTACAATTGTAAGTTTATCACATAACATGCCTAAGGTCTCTGCCATTTATAAGGGGTTTATATAATTGCTAAAATAATACATTTAGCTGTCTTTGAGCTACTTAGTTACCCAAAAGATCAATGAATATCTAATGTCTTCTGCAAAGCAATATTGAAAAATAATTCCATCGCTTTTTTATGCTCATTAGATAATATGTACGAAATATTATGCCTAAAGTAATACCCCACATTATAATCCGAAAAATTCGCCTGACTTGCTACTTCGTTTAGATGCGCAAGACCTTCTTGATTAGCTAAATTAAAAGATCGTATAAATTTCTCATTTAACGGATTCAAAGAAACCCATACCGCAAAAACAAATGGTAACCCAGTCATTTCTTTCCAACCCTGCCCCAGATCATAGATATAATTATACTTAGTTCTGCTTTTTAGGGCTCTGTCCCCAATAACTAAACCCGCTACATTCCCTTTTATACTTTCAAGATATGATTCATCGTGGGCCTCTATAAATCGCACAGGCTTCTTCCAATGCTTCTCGAATAATAGCTTGCAGAGCAAAACAGAGGTCCTTGACTGATAATCTAATATCACCGTATCAATCTGTTCCATAGGAACCTCACTGAATAAACAAACGGACGCAACCTCACCCTCCGTTCCAATACAATAATCTGAAACAATCTGATAGTTGTCTAGTCCCACCAAGGCCGCCACAGGGATCAGCCCAATATCAATTTGATCATTTTGTAAAGCATTCACAAGGTTAGCGGGATAATCAAGAATCAACTCGATTTCTTCGCGTATCGCGCCATTTTCAAGTCCATACAGCAATGGCTTGGTATTTAAATAACTAACTGCCCCTATCCTAATTTTCCGTTCCAATGATATTGATGTAATTTTGACCGCAAGTTACACCAATTCAAAAACAAATGGACCTCAATACACTCACTGCGATTTCACCCATAGACGGAAGATATAGAGCCCAACTTGAAAATCTAGCCCCCTATTTTTCAGAATTTGGGCTTATTCAATACCGACTCAGGATTGAGGTTGAATATTTCATTGCCCTTTCCCAAAAAAAAATATTTACACTCAGTACTTCCAATGCTAATAAATTGAGGGCGGTATATCAGCATTTCACTCCTGAAACAGCGTTGAAAATAAAGGAGATTGAGAAAACGACTAATCATGATGTTAAAGCACTTGAATATTATTTAAAAGAACAACTAGACAACCTTAACCTAGAATCACTAAAAGAATATATCCATTTCGGATTAACCTCTCAAGATGTAAACAATACAGCCGTACCGCTGCTTTGGAAGGAAGCCCTTGAGCAAGAATACTACCCAGCCATTTCAAACTTGGTTATCGAATTAAGAAAATTGGCTACAGGATGGAAAAACATTTCACTTCTTGCCAGAACACATGGACAGCCTGCATCTCCTACCAACCTAGGCAAGGAAATTATGGTTTTTGTAGAACGTATAGAAGACCAACTTAATCTATTGAATCAAGTTCCGTATTCCTGCAAATTTGGTGGAGCTACCGGAAATTTCAACGCCCATGCTGTTTCGTTTCCTGCTATTGATTGGTTAAAATTTGCTAATGCATTTTGCTCATCAAAACTCGGACTACAACGTCAACAGTTTACCACTCAAATTGAACATTACGATTTTCTTGCTGCACACTTTGATGGGATCAAACGTATCAATACCATATTGACTGATTTTTCAAGGGATGTGTGGACATATATTTCGATGGATTATTTCAAGCAGAAAACAAAAGCAGGTGAAGTCGGTTCTTCAGCAATGCCACACAAAGTCAATCCAATTGATTTTGAAAACGCAGAAGGAAACCTTGGTTTAGCCAATGCATTGTTTGAACACCTATCCATCAAACTTCCTATCTCACGACTGCAACGCGACCTTACCGATTCAACGGTATTGAGAAATATTGGTATCCCTGTTGCTCATACTATACTAGCATTAAAATCCATTTCAAAAGGAATTGGAAAACTTGTATTAAATGAAGATGCTATAAAAGCTGATCTAGATAAAAACTGGGCCGTTGTAGCAGAAGCGATTCAAACCATTTTACGAAGGGAAAAATATCCTAAACCCTATGAGGCATTAAAAGACCTAACAAGGGGCAAGTCATCCATCAATAAAGAAAACATTCATCAATTTATCGATAAGTTGAATGTAAGCGCTAAAGTCAAAAAAGAATTGAAAAAAATTACGCCGTTTAATTATACGGGGATCACTGCAAAATTCTAATTGTGTTGGGGGTTGAATACAATTCGCTTGACGCTGGACGCTTAGCGCTATGGGTTGAGAGTTGGGAGTTAGATGTTAGATGCTAGACATGAGAGGTTAGACGTGAGGTGTGAGATTTTTTTTAATGACTGAACCACTATATACAACCTCCAACATCCAACTCTCAACTTCTAACTCATAACTCCCAACTCCTAACGTCTAACCTCTAAAGTCTAACAACTCACTTATGAATTTCCGAACTAAAGTGAAACTGAATATCAGGATTATTAGCGATTTCAGTATTTAAAAACCAATCACTTTGGGCTAGGTAAACAATATGGCCCTCTTTATCAATAACGGTATTACCAGTTTTGAATCGGGTAAACTCGTCCAGCTTAGATTTATTTTCAGATGTCAACCAACATGCTTTATAGAAAGGTAATGAATTGAATTGCACAGATGCCCCGTATTCTTGAAGCAACCTGTATTGGATTACCTCAAACTGAAGATCGCCAACACATCCAATAATTTTTCGATTACCATTATGCTGTGTGAAAAGCTGAGCAACCCCTTCATCGGTAAGCTGATTCAATCCTTTCTCCAACTGCTTTGTCTTCATCGGATCTTTATTGATAACCTCTTTAAAGATCTCAGGAGAGAAACTAGGAATACCAGTAAAATAGAAATTCTCGCCTTCTGTAAGGGTATCCCCAATTTTAAAATTTCCTGTATCAAACAACCCTACAACATCCCCAGCATAGGCTTCTTCAATAACATCTTTATCACGCGCTAAGAAACTATATGGATTGCTAAATCGCACATCTTTATCTAATCGAACGTGGTGGTAAAATTTGTTGCGTTCAAATTTACCAGAACACACTCGCAAAAACGCGATGCGATCTCTATGCTTTGGATCTAGGTTGGCATGTATCTTAAATATAAAACCACAGAACTTATCTTGCATCACATCAACCCTACGCTCTGTAGTATCTCTGCTCTGAGGAGTAGGTGAAATTCTGATGAATGTATCCAACAATTCCTTTACACCAAAGTTGTTGATAGCACTACCAAAGAAAACCGGTGCTTTCTGACCTTTCAGATAAGGCTCATTATCAAAACGGCCATATACTCCATCGATTAATTCAGCGTCCTCTCTCAATTGGTTAGCATCTTTTTCTCCCACCAAATTATCGAGCGCTGGATCACTGAGATCCTCAATCTTTACACTTTCAGATTCATTGGCTTTTTGATTGGGTTGAAAAAGCAATAAACTTTTATCATATAAACTATATACTCCTTTGAAATCCTTGCCAGAGTTAATTGGCCAGCTCAGTGGATGAAGTGATATTTTTAAATCCTTTTCGATATCATCCAGTAAATCGAATGGATTTTGACCATCACGATCCATTTTGTTGATGAACACAATAACGGGAGTATCTCTCATTCGACAGACTTCCATCAATTTACGTGTCTGCTCCTCAACTCCCTTTACCCCATCAATAACCAATACAACACTATCTACAGCGGTTAATGTTCTATAAGTATCTTCTGCAAAGTCTTTGTGACCAGGTGTATCCAATAGGTTTATCAATACCCCCTTTTACTCAAAACTCATTACTGATGTGGCCACGCTAATTCCCCTTTGTCGTTCAATTTCCATGAAATCACTCGTGGCGTGTTTCTTGATTTTGTT
>CANKGM010000190.1 GCA_947481355.1 Chitinophagaceae bacterium | reverse complement strand
TGTTTCTCCTGCAGCAGAACCCGTAATGAAAATTAGTTCCGCCGATGCACAAACTGTATTAAGCTTCCTGAACAAAAAAGATTCAGCCGATGTGATGGTGATGATTATGAAGGATAGCGTAAACATCAGACCAACACGTGTTTTGAGAAGAGGTGTTTACGATCAACCATCAGATACGGTTGATATGAATACCCCTAATTCTATTATGGCTTTCAACACCAAAAAATTTCAGAAAAACAGGTTGGGTTTAGCACAATGGCTTACTGCACGTGATAATCCACTTACAGCAAGAGTTTATGTGAATCGCTTATGGTCGGAATTTTTCGGAAGAGGATTAGTGAAAACTACAGGAGATTTTGGCACACAAGGAGAACTCCCTACTCATCCTGAATTATTGGATTGGTTAGCTGTTGAGTTCATGGATAGCGGTTGGGATATTAAAAAAATGGTGAAACTAATCGTTACTTCTGCCACATACAAGCAGTCGACCAAACGAACAGAAAAGAAATACGCTACTGATCCTGATAATAAATACTATAGCTATTATCCTCGGATGAGACTGAAAGCCGAATTGCAACGCGATTTAATCTTGAGTGCAGCAGGTGTAATGAATCCAGAAATTGGGGGTCCAAGTGTAAAGCCTTACCAACCCAAAGGGGTTTGGGAATCGACCACTGCAGGTAGAGGAGATTTAGCCAAATACTTTCAAGATGAAGGTGGAAGTTTGTACAGAAGAGGGTTGTATACGTTTATTAAACGAACCGCTCCACCACCAGCCATGTTGATTATGGATGCGGTAACAAGAGACCAGTGTGAAGTGAGCAGAATGAGAACCAACACTCCCCTTCAAGCCTTGGTATTGATGAATGACCCGCAGGTACTGGAAGCGGCGAGGGTACTAGCAGAACGCACTTCAACCCTGAATTTATCAGATGAGCAAAAACTGGAAAAGTCTTTTAGGCTAATTCTGTCTAGAACACCAACAGATAAAGAGCGTAAGATGCTAAAGGATTATTATACCCTAGAAAAATCAAAGTTCACAAGCAAACAACGTGATGCGAAAAAATTTTTGAACGAAGGCGAACTTGAGCACATCCAAACCAAGGATATTGCTTCCACGGCTGCGTTGATGCAGATCAATCAGATGCTATTTAATATAGATGAAACTACTATAAAATAACCTTGGTCGATCTCCTATGAAGGTCCATATTTTCTCTTCTTGAGATCTACAGTTGCAACACAATAATCAGAACAGTTGGTATTTAGATTAGTAGCCTAAAAAGGGAATGCAAATACAACCCTATTTAGGCCTTGAGTCAAGGCAAAAACAGGTATAATGTATTAAAAAAATGATTAACTTGTAATGCCAAATGAAGAAGTAGATTATGAAAATGATTGCCCCTATAGCATTATTGAAAAAGCGAAAAATACTGATTGGAATTGGAGTTGTACTAATCATGTCGATTCCATCCTATTTTTTATTTTCAAAACAAAGCAATGAGCCGGCAATACCTGAGGTAGTTGACTTCAATTACCATGTTCGGCCCATCCTTTCGGATCGTTGTTTTAAGTGCCACGGCCCGGATGCTAAAGCCCGGAAAGCAGGTCTAAGACTAGACACAGAAGAAGGCGCATTTGCAGCACTTAAAGATGATCCAACTCATCATATTCTAGTTCCAGGTGATCCGTTGCAATCTGCGATGTATGCTCGCATGATTACAACTGATACAGCAGAAGTGATGCCTCCTCCTTCTTCCAACTTGTCACTCACTAAAAATGAAATTGAAGTAATTCGCAAGTGGATTGCTCAAGGTGCTAAATACAAAAAGCATTGGTCATTTATTCCACCAACAAAACCTGCCATTCCAGAAGTTGATGAAGACTTACATGCTGTAAATGCCATTGACCATTTTGTATTTGCAAAACAAGCATCATACGGACTTGAACCAAATGAACAAGCAGAAAAAGAAACCTTATTGAAGCGTGTGTGCATGGACCTGACAGGACTGCCACCAACTATTGAACAACAAGATCGTTTCATGAAAGACAATTCACCCAATGCGTATGAAAAAGTAGTGGATGAATTGCTTGCCAACAAACACTATGGCGAAAAGATGGCCATTCAATGGCTTGACCTAGCTCGATTTGCTGATAGTCACGGATACCAAGACGATGGTTATCGCACCATGTGGCCTTGGCGTGATTGGGTAATTAATGCCTTCAATAAAAATTATGCGTTCTCTACATTTTTAACCTGGCAAATCGGAGGAGATTTATTACCTAATCCAACTAAGGAACAACTATTAGCAACGGGATTTAATCGCAATCATAAAATCACCCAAGAAGGGGGGATTATTGATGAAGAATATCGAATCGAATACGTAACAGATCGCACCAATACATTTGGCAAAGCCTTTATGGCCATTACATTAGAGTGTGCAAAATGCCATGATCACAAGTATGATCCGGTAACACAAAAAGACTACTATAGCATGTTCGCTTTCTTCAATCAAGTGAAAGAACAAGGATTGGTTGGCGATATTAGCTTAGCATCTCCCGGAGATCCACCCATCATGAAAATCAGCACAGAAGACGTAAAAACTGTATTGAATTTCATCAATAAAAAAGATACGGCTGAAGTCGTTTCCATGATCATGCAGGATAGCCTTAACATTAGGGCTACACGGATTCTAAGAAGAGGTGTATATGATCAACCGGCTGATACCGTTGACATGGACACCCCTAACTCCATCATGGCATTCAACACAAAACGCTTTCAGAAAAACAGGTTGGGATTAGCACAATGGTTGACAGCAAGAGATAATCCACTCACTGCTCGTGTATATATCAATCGACTATGGGCTGAGTTTTTTGGAAGAGGTTTAGTGAAGACTACAGGCGATTTTGGAACCCAAGGAGAATTGCCTACCCATCCTGAATTGTTGGATTGGCTTGCGGTTGAATTTATGGATAGCGGATGGGATATTAAAAAAATGGTAAAGCTCATGGTAACCTCTGCTACCTATAAGCAGTCAACCAAACGAACTGAAAAGAAATACGGTACAGACCCTGATAATAAATACTATAGTTATTATCCGCGGATGAGGCTGAAAGCAGAATTGCAACGTGATTTAATATTAAGTGCAGCAGGTGTATTGAATCCAGAAATTGGTGGTCCAAGTGTAAAACCTTACCAACCCAAAGGGGTTTGGGAATCGACTACATCGGGTCGTGGTGAACTTGCTCGTTACATTCAAGACACTGGTGAAAAGCTTTATAGAAGAGGTTTATATACGATTATCAAACGTACTGCTCCCCCACCAGCCATGTTGATTATGGATGCGGTAACAAGAGACCAATGCGAAGTAAGCAGGATGAGAACCAATACTCCCCTACAAGCGTTGGTGTTGATGAATGACCCTCAAATACTAGAAGCTGCAAGGGTTTTAGCGGAACGCACGTCCAACCTCAACTTAACAGAGGATCAAAAAATAGAAAAATCATTCCGGTTGATTTTGTGTAGAACACCAACGAATAAAGAACGCAAGATGCTATCGGAATACTATACACAAGAAAAATTGAAGTTCACAAGCAAACAACGTGATGCTAAAAAATATTTGAATGAAGGTGAATTCGAACACATTCAAACGAAGGATATTGCGTCAACCGCAGCGTTAATGCAAATGAATCAGATGCTCTTTAATATTGACGAAACAACTATAAAATAAATCGTGATGGAAAATCAAGAAAAACAATTTAGGCTTAATGTAACCAGAAGGCATTTTCTTACAAAAGCTGGATTGGGTTTTGGTAGTGCAGCATTGGGCTCATTGCTTTTTAAAGACCAATTATTTGGAGCGAATGATGCGTCATCATTTCCTTTAGGGTTGGCTCAATATGCTCCTAAAGCAAAAAGGATTATATACCTTTTTCAAAATGGAGCTCCTTCACAGTTGGAGACATTTGACTATAAACCACTCCTAAATAAAATGCAAGGAGAAGAACTTCCTGCATCTATTCGGATGGGTCAACGTCTTACAGGAATGACAGCCAATCAGGATAAATTTCCATTGATTGGTTCAACATTTGGATTTTCACAACACGGACAATCAGGTGCCTGGATATCCTCATTATTTCCCAATATGGCATCTATAGCAGATGATATCTGTATCGTTAAAACAATGAATACGGAGGCCATCAACCATGACCCAGCCCTTACCTTTTTCCAAACGGGTTCACAACAAGGAAACAGGCCGAGCATGGGCGCATGGATGAGTTATGGCCTAGGTAGTGAGAATGCAAACTTACCAGCCTACACTGTTTTGCTTTCAAGAGGTAGAGGAAATGGACAAGGTGTGTATTCGAAATTATGGTCAAATGGATTTTTAGATAGCGTACACCAAGGTGTAGTATTTAGCAGTGGAGAGAATCCTGTTTTATACCTCAACAATCCAGAAGGTCAGGATAAGAAAAGCCGCAGAGATATGCTCGATGAGTTGGCTAAATTCAACTCAGAAGCATTTGAAAATTTTGGCGATCCTGAAATCAATACACGCATCAAGCAATATGAAATGTCTTATCGCATGCAGAGTGCTGTTCCTGAATTGACAGACTTAAGCAAAGAGTCTGATAATACCATTAAGATGTACGGACCAGACTGCTTAGTTCCTGGCACCTATGCTGCGAATTGTTTATTGGCGAGAAAACTATCTGAATCTGGCGTTCGTTTTGTACAACTATATCATCAAGGATGGGATACCCATGGTAACCTTGCCAACGACATGACCATGCAAGCGGAAGATGTGGATCGTGCATCAGCTGC
>CANKGM010000189.1 GCA_947481355.1 Chitinophagaceae bacterium | reverse complement strand
TTGGCGCTGAACGCTTGGCGCTGAACGCTTGGCGCTGAACGCTTGGCGCTGGACACTGTGGGTTAGGGGTTGGGGGGTATTTTAAATATGTCAGTTCATAAAACTCCAGATAGATTTAGAACATCTGATAGGGGATGATTAACTTGCAGCATGTCTTCGCTAAAATTTACGTTGGAAAATAAGGACCCGCATTCTAGTGCGAGGGCAGGGACAATAGAAACAGATCACGGGACCATTCAAACGCCTATTTTCATGCCTGTGGGTACTGCAGGGACGGTTAAAGCCCTTACCCAAAAACAGCTGAATGACGATGTGCGTGCGCAAATCATCTTGGGAAATACATATCACTTATACTTAAGGCCTGGACTAGATGTACTACAATCCGCTGGTGGATTGCATAAATTCAACCATTGGGATAAACCCATATTGACTGATAGCGGTGGCTATCAAGTTTTTTCACTTGCTACGAGTAGAAAAATAAGTGAAGAAGGTGTAGTATTTCAAAGTCATATCGATGGTTCGAAGCACTTGTTTTCTCCTGAAAAAGCCATGGATATTCAGCGTGTGATTGGAGGTGATATCATCATGGCTTTTGATGAATGTCCACCCTATCCTAGCGAATATAAATACGTCAAATCATCTATGGAATTGACACATCGCTGGCTTGATCGATGCATTGAACAATTCAACAGAACAGAACCTTTATATGGTCATTCACAAAATCTGTTTCCCATAGTTCAAGGTGGAACGGAAAAAGACTTACGCATAGCGTCATGTGAATACATCGCTTCGAAAGATGCTGTTGGAAATGCTATTGGTGGATTGAGTGTAGGAGAACCAGTTCCAATGATTTATGAATTTTGTGGGTTATGCTGTGAAAATCTCCCAGAACAAAAACCTCGTTATCTCATGGGTGTTGGCACTCCTGCTGATTTGCTTGAATGCATCTCCTTGGGAGTAGATATGTTTGATTGTGTTATGCCAACTCGAAATGGAAGGAATGCCATGTTATTTACCACTGAAGGCATTATCAATATCGATAATAAAAAATGGGAATTTGATCATAGCCCAATTGATCAGGGGCTTGACAATGAAACATCCAATTATTACTCCAAATCCTACCTCAGGCACCTCATGAAAAGCAAAGAGCTATTAGGCCTCACGATTGCCAGCATTCAAAACCTGGCATTCTATCTATGGCTGGTAACTGAAGCTCGAAAACAAATCGTTTCAGGAACTTTTTCAAATTGGAAAGCGAATATGATGCCAATCATTACAAAACGACTTTAAGAATTCAACCTTCTTTTGTAAATTGTACCCATATTATATAGTTAACATCCCAATGAAAAAAATTACATTCACATTAACCTTGTTATTCGCATTCATGAGTTCTACTTTCTCACAAAACAGAGAATTGTTTGAAAAACAATTATTCATTTCAGGAGATGACACCCTACCCTGCAGGATTTTATCTCCGATGAATTTTGATGCAACCAAAAAATATCCACTCATCATTTTTTTGCATGGTTCGGGTGAAAGAGGCAGCGACAATGATGCACAATTAACCTGGGGTGGAGACCTTTTTCTCGATTCAGTGAATAGAGCAAAATTTCCTGCTATAGTAGTCTTCCCTCAATGTCCAAATACAAGTAAATGGTCTGAATACAACAAATCATCAAAAACGGATAGCACCGGTTATACATGGGGAGCAGATCAACCAATGTTGAAGCCATTAAAATTGGTTTCGGATTTTATTGATACCCTATTGGGATCTTCAGTTGTTGATAAGAAAAGAGTATATATTGGAGGACTTTCTATGGGCGGTTTTGGAACCCTAGAATTGCTGTGGAGGAAGCCTGGTGTATTTGCAGCAGCAGTTCCAATATGTGGTGCTGGCAATCCTGAAAAAGCAAAACTTTATCAACCTCATCTTCCTATTTGGCTATTTCATGGGGAAAAAGATCCAGTCATTCCCGTATCTAACTCCCGTTTAATGTATAATACCTTAAAGACGACTACTGCAAAAGTTAAGTATACAGAATACCCTAATGTTGGGCATGATAGTTGGATAAATGCTTTTAATGAACCAGATTTATTACCCTGGTTATTCTCGCAAAAGCTAGTTGGGAAAAAATAAACTTTAAAAGTCAATATTAACTCCGGCTGCAACAGTTCTGCCTGGTGCACAATTATAATACCGCGAACCAAACGCATTTAGGTCATTACCTAGACTATATTTTTCATTTCCAATATTGTCTAGAAGGATGAAGAAATCAAACTGCTTGCGTTTAATCTGTTTTTTCAATCCTGTCTTCAATCGCCATATTCTATAATCCTCAGCTGTTGCAGTATTGCCATCATTAAGTGGCAACTTCCCAACATAATTAAAATTTAAGGTTGTATAGAAGCCATGAAAATAAGCTGCATCAATATTCAACCCTATTACTTTATTGGGAACACCTGTCATTTTTTTCCCATCAAAATTGTTTCCTGCAATATCATAGTCCTTGAATAGGAAATTATTTAAGGTAGCTGATTGATCTACTTTTAAATAATGAAGACCTTTCTCATTTGATTTGTGAACAATTACAAGTTCAAGCTGCGACTCAAACCCTTTTTGAATTGTACTTCCTGCATTCATAAAATATTCAGCCCCATTTCCGTTTACTTGTCTTACGATCGCATCTTTCAATCTAAAATCGAAGACACTTGCTACCCAACTTAATCGATTGTGAATTGCAGACAGCTTAATTCCTAACTCTTTATTCCAACCATATTCAGCTTGCAGTCCAGCGTATATTCCTCCTGCAGATGGGCGTATTTCAGCAATGGTTGGTGCAGAATACCCTTTATTAAATTGCAGATACAAACCTAGAAATGATATAGGATCAAACATCAACGCAATTCGAGGCAAGACTTGAGGATTAAATTTTATAGGAACATTATTCACATTAGGTAATCCTTTGATGCGTTCTAACTGATAATCATATGCATTAACACTAAGCCCTGTTTGTATTTTAATAAATCGAACAGGCGTTAAACTCAATTGCGAGAAAGCGAATAATTGTTTTGCTGCAACTCGATCAACTACAGAATTTCCATCGGTCACGCCTTTGTTATTTCCACTGCTATCAATTTTATAATTACCTCGCTGCACTTCAGCTCCTGTAACCCACTGAAGTGGCCATGCTGCATTATTTTTTTCATAGATCAACTTTGTTCGAAGACCAATATTAGACTCTGTTCTTTTCTCGAATTGTGTAATAAATGGATTTATAAAAGAAGTGAATGAAGTCGTAAAAGATGTAACTGTTTTCCAACGATCTGACAAGGTATATGTATTCGTAAATCCAACCAATGCCGTTCTATTTCTAACACTTGCATGTTGTTCGATGGCAGAAGGAAGAACTTGTGTTGCCGGTCTTGCTTGACGTGGATTAGCCGCAAATTGTGCTGGATTCAACCCGCCAGGGGTTTGGTAAAATAAATCAGACAATAGCACGATACCTTCTGTACTAATTTTAGCATTAGACTGACTTTTAAACGCATATTGTATATTGTCTTTTCTAAGTCTACTTTGTTGTCTATACCCGTCCGATTGGTTATGCACTTGACTTAATACCGAGGTGAAATTTTTAGATTGAAAGCGGTATCTAACCTGTTCATTCGCTGTTCCATAACTACCACCTGATAATGCAATATGAAATGCTGAAGTATCCAAACTTTGATCATTCATGAATGACGGTGTACTTAACAATATTGCTCCTCCTGTTCCAGCGCCATAAAGACTTCCTGCAGGACCTTTAATGACTTCAGCCTTTTCTATACCAGATATATCTAATAAATTGATATAGGTATTTCCACCAGCATCGGTTAGCATAAAATCATTCAAATAGATTTTTACATTTCGTACTCCAAAAGGTGAACGCAATAAACTTCCGCGCATTGAAAGACGATAACTTCCGGGAGAACGTTCTTCCATGCGCACACCTGGAATCATGTTGAATGCAGGGAGCATTGAGAAAGTAGATACTTGTTGAAAATCCTTTTTACTAATTACTGAGATAGATGCAGGGACGGCTTTTATTTTTGAATTGGACTCAAATCCTTTTACCGTCACATTTTCCATATCCACAACTGAATCTATTGAGATTTGAGCAGAAGCATGTCCAGCAACAAAAATCATCAAGCAACCAATCAAATATTTTTTCATCGTCTATAAAGTTATTGAAACTAAAAACCCGGCAACTAAACCGGGTTTCTTGTAATGGAATAATTTTATTTTTTTAAGTACATCACTTCCTTTACCAAACTGACTGTTCTAGGAACATCAGGAAGATACGCTGCTACTAGATTTGGAGCATAGTGCATGGGGGCATCTGGTGCAGTAATTCTTCGTATAGGTGCATCTAAATAATCGAACCCTTCTTTTTGAATTCTGTATGCAATTTCAGAGGATATCGAAGCAAATGGCCATTGTTCTTCAACAATTACCAAGCGATTTGTTTTCTTAACACTTTCTAGGATTGTCATCCAATCAAGTGGGCGTATAGTTCTTAGGTCAATTACTTCAGCACTGATTCCTTCTTTTTCTAATTCTTCTGCAGCACCAAGAGCCACTTTCATCATCTTATTGAATGAAACAATGGTCACGTCTCTACCTGGCCTTTTGATATCGGCTTTACCGATTGGAATAAGGTATTCTTCCAAAGGCACTTCCCCTTTATCTCCATACATCACCTCGCTTTCCATGAAGATAACCGGATCATTATCACGAATGGCACTCTTCAATAATCCTTTAGCGTCGTATGGGTTTGACACTGAAAT
>CANKGM010000188.1 GCA_947481355.1 Chitinophagaceae bacterium | reverse complement strand
TCGTTATTCAACACATCAAACAATTTATTTTTTGGAGCAGCTTGAGAACCCAAATAACCATCATAAGTTAGCAAGGCGGCTCCCGCCTTGCCACGTTTAGTAGTAACCAAGATAACCCCGTTGTTTGCTCGAGCACCATAGATTGCTGTAGCTGATGCATCTTTTAATACATCGATGCTCTCGATATCACTTGGATTAATACCTGCTAATGGATTTGATTCCGTTGCACTTGATGTATTTACCGTTATTGTACTTGTATTTGTTGCTACAGGCACCCCATCAATAATCCAAAGTGGTTGGTTATTACCAGCAGTACCGATACCACGAATTCTCACTTCTATTGGAGCACCAGGGTCACCACTACGATTGGTAACGTTTACACCCGCTAACTTTCCAGTCAAAATTTGATCAGGACTTGTAAAGGGCTGGTTTGCAAAATCCTTTTTGGAAATCGAACCTACAGCTCCGGTTAAGTCAACTTTACGCTGAGTTCCATAACCAATTACTACTACTTCATCCATGCTTTGAGCCTTGGCAGATTTAACAAGCTGTACATTTAAAACAGACTGACTGCCTACCTTCATTTCTTTATTGGCATAGTTGAGAGAACTGATTATAATTACTGCAGTACTTCCGTCTACTTTAATAGAGTAACCGCCAGAAGCGTCAGTAATAGTTCCCATACTGGTTCCCTTAACGGTTACACTTGCGCCTTGCAAAGGAGCCCCGTTTTCATCAGTAACCTTACCACTAATTGTTTTAGCTCCCTGGGCAATTGCATGCTGAGGCATAGTGCCAAGACAGCATGTAAGCGTAAGAATGACCAATAACCTAAGAGAAAATTTGATTGTCATAAGCTTTAGTATTTAGCGTTTAAATCCCTTTAATGTTGTCTATTTATTTTATACTATTCATTAAACGGTTTCTCTAATATATTACAAAAATGTTAAATGTTATATATTTTTTAAGCTTTTTTAAAAAAAAGTTTATTTATAATTGGAATTAGCTGATAAATTCTCTATAGAACAGTAAAATCAAGTTAAATCAACCCTTTCAATACGATCAAGGGAACAACCTATCTACCGATCAGCCATTTCAAAGCACAACGTTGTAAATTTGTATTAAAGCAATTCCAATAACCGTTAAAGACATAACCCATCTCAAGAATATATTTTGAGCGGAAATACAATAGCAAACTTCGTAAAGCCCTTGTGAACACATGAAAATCATTATTCAAGACCTACTTGTTTCCCTCTCTGGAAAAATCGTACTCAATAAAATATCACTCCCCATAGCAGATAAAGAACAATGGGCCATATTAGGTCCATCTGGCTCAGGAAAAACCACCCTTGCAAAAGCACTAACAAAATCTATTTTTTTTAGGGGCTTAATTGAATTAAGCCATGATCAAAAAGCTATCGATGCACTTAACATCATACTCATTGAACAACAACACCGTTTTAAAAACAAAAGCAATGTTGAAAATTTTTATTATCAACAACGATTCAACTCAGCCGACTCAGAAGAAACTAGAACAACAGAGGAAGAATTAAATCTAGCATCAGAAAATCATCCAGATAAATCTAAATGGATAAACTTTTTCAACATTCAAGATATCCTTGACAAACCCATTATTCAGCTTTCTAATGGCGAAAATAAACGACTCCAATTGGTGAAGGCCATGCTAAAAAATCCAGATCTACTCATCTTAGATAATCCTTTCATCGGACTAGATACCGCAGGAAGAGATTCCCTATCAAGAGGCTTAGATCAAATAAGTAAGGATGGTGTAAAATTAATCCTAATTGCATCAGAGCATGATATACCCGCTTGTTTCACACATATCGCGTTAATAAACAATGGAACCATTTTAAATAAAGGTTTAGCAAGCCAAATGAAAAAGGAACTAGCAAAAGCAGATGAGATCCCACTTGATATTGAACTTTTAAAAAATTGCTATACTCACATACCAGAATCGTTTGCCTATGCAGTAAAAATGGTGAATGTAACAATTCGATATAATGAAAAGCAGATACTCTCAAATATCAATTGGGAAGTGAAACGGGGAGAAAAATGGAACCTGCGTGGACCAAATGGATCAGGAAAATCAACCCTCTTGAGTTTAATCACAGCCGATAATCCACAAGCATACGCTACTGAAATATACCTTTTCGATAAAAGAAAAGGAACTGGTGAAAGCATCTGGGATATCAAAAAAAAGATTGGATATCTATCCCCAGAAATACACCTCTTTTTTAATCAAGGTGAAACAGCATTTCAAACGGTAGCATCAGGTCTCTATGACACGATTGGACTTTTCAGAAAACCCGATGCAGAAAAAATAGCTATTATTTTAAACTGGATGAAACTACTCAAGATTGATCAGTTTGCAGATAAAATGCTAAATCAACTTTCATTGGGAGAACAGCGCTTAGTGATGTTAGCAAGAGCATTAGTTAAAAGTCCTGCGCTACTCATACTAGATGAACCCTGTCAGGGACTAGACCAACAGCAAACTAGCTTTATCAAAAACCTGATTGATCAATTGTGTAAAACGAATGAAACTACATTAATTTATGTAAGCCATTATCAAGAAGACATACCAACTGCTGTACAATTCAGCTTAAGCCTTGACGCAGGCAAAGCAACTATCCAAACAATTACTTCACCGTAAGAGTAGATCCTGTCACACCAACCGTTCTTGATGTCAACGGCGTTGTAGCAGGTGCACCGGTTACTGAACCGGATATGGAAAACGTGGCAAAGTGGCGAGGACAAACAAAACCATTACTAGCAGCATCATACTCCACAGCAGCACCTTCATGTGTACAGGCATTAAAAAATGCTACAAAGCTGCTTGCTAAATTGCCATCAGCAATGCGCACAACGATAATTCCCTTCGATGAAATAAAATCCTTAACAGCCAATAATTGATTAGAAAGGTTAACACTCAACAACACTGTATTGCCATTATTATTTGGGTTGCTCTCAGAGGTACTTGAATCCTTTGAGCAAGCAGCCATCATACAACTAACGCAAGTCAATGCTAAACCTCCACTTATCTTATCTAAAAACTCTTTACGCTGCATAATAAAAAAATTATTGAATGGGGAAACTCGGCGGTTAAAGGTAAACTACAAATAATACACTACAACAATGCAACGTGCATAATGTTTGAAACTTAAATCAAATTTAATAGGTAGAATTTCAACTACACAACACATTTTGCTATATATTCAAGTTATTAAATTCAGCATATGTCACGCCACCAAACAATGGATAGCTTTGGCCCCGAATGGTGGATTTGTATAACATCAATAGCAGTAATCATTACCCTGCTTCTTATTATCCCATATTATTCAAATTTAGGAAAGAGCAAAAACTACCCAAGAATAATTGGACTCTTAATCGCAATAAATTTAATAACTGAAAATATCTATGCCTATGAAATGGGTAATTGGCATATTACAGAAAACCTGCCTCTACATCTCTGTGGATTAAGTGGTTTGATAGGAATTATGTTAATGTTTCGATACTCATCAGCCCTGTCACAAGTCTTCTACTACTGGGCAATGATAGGAGGATTTTATTCTTTACTCACACCTGAATTTGACTTAGGATCAGATGGCTATTTTTTTTACTCCTATTTTATAAATCATGCTAGCATGATCCTTGTAGCCTTTTACATCATCTTGCACCAGAAATTTAGTCCATCAAACAAATCATGGCTTAATGCCTTTTACATCACTCAATTTGTCGCATTAACTATTGGTCTTTTCAACTGGATGGCTGGTTCAAATTATATGTACCTAGCATCCCCACCTATTGCACACAATCCCCTTATCATTGGTAAATGGCCCTGGTATATTTTTGTTTTTGAAGTACTTGCTTTTGTTCACTTCTACCTATTGTATAAAGGATTTTTCTTCATTAAAAATGTTAGGATGAAAGCATTCAACATGAGGCCAAGCAATCAAGATTAAACTTTGAAAAAAAATAAATTAAAAGTATATTCGCTATGTGTAATTATTACACATAAAGATTGCCATACATGTTGAAAAAAGTCATTGCATTTTTAATCCTCGTATTTACAATTTATAATTCCTATGCTCAATTATTGCGGTGGTCGCCAGGATTCATAAAAGAAACTGATCAAGCCATAAACATAATCTGCAATGCAAGTAATGGCAACAAAGGCTTACTTGGTTATTCTAATACTGCAGATGTTTACGTACACATAGGAGCAATAACTAATTTAAGCACTAGTAGCAGTGATTGGAAACATGTTCCATTTCAGTGGGCAACAACAAACTCATCCTCAAATGCAAGTTCAACTGCATCAAATGAATGGACCTATTCAATAACGGGAGGACTTCGTTCATTTTTTAACATCACCGACCCCAATGAAAAAATCCAGAAAATTGCAATACTTTTTAGATCTGGCGATGGGAATACAGTTCAACGAAATGAAGATGGATCAGACATGTATATTCCCGTATACGACAACGGACTCTATGCAAGAATCGATGATCCGTTTTCAAATCCAACATATACCCCATCATTTGTTGCGATAAAAAAATTAATTGGCGATAATTTTTCACTTACAGCCAATGCAAGTCAGGCTTCTACAATGTCCATTTCCTACAATGGAAATATAATTCAAAGCACAATAGGCACAACTATTTCAACAACTACACCCATTGTAAATGCCGGTCCTCAAAAACTTATAGTAGAAGCAACTGCTGGTGGAATAACAGCCAAAGACTCCATCTCCTTTTTTGTTTCAGGTGGCACAGTAATAGCACCAATCCCAGCTGGTACTGCAGAAGGAATTAATTAT
>CANKGM010000187.1 GCA_947481355.1 Chitinophagaceae bacterium | reverse complement strand
CTGATGATATCATTGTTTGAAAAATCTGCATTCTTTCGAATGGTTACACTTTTTTCTTTCGCGTTGATAACATCAAAAAGGTGAATGGCTGTATGTTCTGGCAATATTTTTTGATCAAATTCAACCTCGAAAATATTTTCTTTAAAATCCTGTTTGATTTTCTCAACAGTGCCGTCAAGAATTTTTTCTCCTTTATTTACTAGAATGATATGATCGCAAATTTCTTCGACTTGTTCCATTCGGTGTGTACTAAAGATTATCGTTGCACCTTCATGGGCAAGTCTAAATATTTCATCTTTAATGAGGTTAGCATTTACGGGGTCTAGTCCACTAAATGGCTCATCTAAAATGATGAGTTTGGGATTGTGTACAACAGTTGTAACGAATTGTAGTTTTTGGCTCATCCCCTTGCTCAGGTCTTCTACTTTTTTATTCCACCAAGATTCCATTTGAAACTTAATGAACCAGTTCTTGGTATTTGCTAAAGCTTCTTTTTTTGATAGGCCTTTCAATTGGGCTAAGTAGAGCACTTGCTCGCCTATTTTCATTTTTTTATATAGCCCTCTTTCCTCAGGCATATAGCCAATCAACGGATTATCGTGTAGTGGATCAAATTTTTTCCCGTTAAGGGTAATGGTTCCTTCATCTGGGAAAAATATGCCCGTAATCATCCGAAGAAGTGTGGTTTTACCGGCTCCATTGGGGCCTAGTAATCCGAAGACCGAGCCTTTTTTTATAGAGAAGCTTATGTTCTCTACAGCTTTTTGTCCAGCAAAATATTTCTTAAGCGATGTAACTTCTATAATGGGTTCCATAATTGTGATTGCAGATGAAAAATTACGGGTAAAAGTTGTACGTAGATGAAAATAATGATGAATGGCGAAGTTAAATAGTTGATTTACGTTTCACTTAATTTCATTGCAACGGCTTGTCCATCCATGGCCGCACTCACAATTCCTCCTGCATAACCTGCTCCTTCTGCACATGGAAATAAATTTGTGATTTGGGGGTGTCTTAGTGTTTCTGAGTCTCTTGGTATTTTAATGGGGGATGAAGTGCGGCTTTCTGGAGCAACAATAATCGCTTCTTCTGTAAAATAGCCTCTCATTTTTTTCCCAAAGGCTTTCAGTGCTTGCTGCAATGATTCATATACAAATGATGGCAACACTTCATCTAGCTTTACTGAGTTTACGCCCCGGAGGTAAGAGTTTTCGGGGAGTGTAGTGGAGTGTTTTTTATTTACAAAATCCGTCAAGCGTTGAGCAGGGGCAACAAATAATCCACCTCCAGCTTGGTAGGCTTTGCGTTCAATTGATTCTTGTAAGTCGTGTAAGCTAAATGGGTTTGGTTCATTCTTTTTGGAATGGATCTTGCCTATCTCATGATTGCTTCCTAAATTATGTTGCTCAGCATCATTCAAATTAATCTGTACTACCATCCCAGAGTTTGCGTATGGATTATTTCGTTTTGAGGGGCTCCATCCGTTGACAACCAATTCTTGTTGAGATGTGGATGCAGTGGCAATGATACCCCCAGGGCACATGCAAAATGAAAAAACTCCTCTGTTATTTACTTGCTCAACCAATTGATATGAAGCTGGCGGAAGAAATTCATTTCTTGGTTGGTTAGTTGGGCAATGGTACTGGATAGTATCGATTAAAGATTGTGGGTGTTCAATTCTCACACCCAAAGCAAAAGGCTTTGATTCTATCAAGATATCTTTTCTATATAATAGTTGATAGATGTCCTTCGCAGAGTGCCCAGTGGCGAGTATCAGGTCATCAGCATCCCACTTGTTTCCTGTATGGCATATTAATCTCGAAATTCGTTTATTTTTAATTTCAATATCAGTGAGTCTCTCGTTGAAGTGAACTTCTCCTCCAGAGGTGATGATCTGCTCACGCATCTGTTGAATGATTTTCGGGAGTTTATTTGTTCCGATATGAGGGTGGGCGGTGTAAAGGATATTTTCATCAGCACCAAAGTGAACTAGCAATTGTAGGATTTCAACTACATTTCCCCTTTTGCTACTTCTCGTGTATAGTTTGCCATCGCTGTAAGTGCCTGCACCTCCCTCACCAAAGCAGTAGTTGCTGTCTTCATTTAAAAGCCCTTCTTTATTTAATATAGCGAGGTCCCTTCTTCTGTCTCGAACATCTTTTCCTCGTTCTAAGATGATTGGTTTGATACCTCGTTCAATGAGTTTTAGTGCTGCAAAAAGTCCTGCTGGTCCAGCCCCAATAATAATTGTTTTTTTTTGTGCCTGGTGAACGTCTTGAAAATGAAATTCAGCTTTGTGAGTATTGAAGAATGGTTCGTCAATGAAGGCATTGACTTTAATGTTGATTAATACATTACTTTTTCTGGCATCTATCGATTTTTTGAGGCAGTGAAATCCGGTAACTGCAGTTATTTTTTTGCCAAGGTGTAGAGCTATAGCCAATGTAATGGCAGCAGGGTTTGAAGCATCTTTCGGGGAAAGTTGCAAATTGATCTCTTGCTGCATAGACGTTCAGATTTTTACTTAAAATGGCAAATCATCTGCGACACCATGTTGGCTTTCAGGATCTGGAGAAAATGCCGGAGGGGCTTCAATTCCACCACCTGTTCCCATCGCAATATTTTCAATCCTCCATGCGTCAAGGTTAGTGATATAATTGGTCTGTCCGTTTTTGTCCCACTTGCTTCCTTTTATATTGAAGTGAACCTTGATGGTGTCGCCAATATTAAAACGGTCGATTATAGTTGTTCTGTCTTGGACAGACTGAAACTTTACAAAGTTGGTGATGGTGCGTCCATTGATATCTTCATTTGTTTCAACAACAAATTCACGTGTTTTGAATGTGGCACTGCGTTGGATGGTTTCAAATTTAGCAACCAATTTTCCGGTAAGATCGAATCCCATAGCTTGATGTATTTAAACGAAGGTATCAATAAATTCAGGAGTTTTAAAAAATCCTTGTTTACATAATTTAGTCAACAGTTCTTGGCCTTGGGCTTAATCTAGCTCTTGTAAAATGGTTCAGCAGGACTTCTATTTGGCTAACCTATTTTAGATAATTCCTTGATGTTAGCTATTTTGATTAGGTAATTTTATTGAAAAAATAAAAAAGTCCTTAATCTTTTTTTGTGTCTTTGCTAATTTTTTTTGATAAAATCTAGCTTCATTTGGGTATTTTTTCCGAGAAAAATGCCACCTAAAAATATTCTAGAATAAAAAATTTTTTTATTTGTTAACAGACGATATATTCGCCGTCTGTCCTATTTAAAGGGCTCTTTTTTTATTTAAATAAAAAAAATAGTTTTTTAGATAAGAATTAAAGAGAACAGAAGTAATAATACATTATATTTAGAGGATATTGACTTGTGGCATTTGATGAATATTTTTTTATTTTAATTCTCATCCTATTTTTTTTAAAACCAAAACAACTGCACAGAACTAATGGATAAAGCGTTCGATAAAGTTTGGAGCAACTGTTTGTCTATCATAAAAGACATAGTCGAGTGGCAGCACTTTAAGACTTGGTTCGAGCCAATTCAACCAGTTGCTATAAAAGATAGCGTGCTTACCATTCAAGTGCCAAGTCAGTTTTTTTACGAATACATTGAAGAGCATTATATAAATCTCCTTTCCAAAACACTAAAGCGTGAATTAGGCAAAGATGCTCGCTTAGAATACAGGATCATGGTGGATAGTGGAAATGGAAAGAATAAGCCACTTACTATGGATGTTAGTGGTCAGTCGTTCAAGACTTTTTCAAACAATGAATTAGATTTTCCTTTGGTGATTAGCAACCAAGTGAAAAATCCGTTTGTAATTCCTGGACTTAAGAAGATGCAAATCGATTCACAATTGAATCCGATTTACACGTTTGATGCATTTGTTGAAGGTGATTGCAATAGGGTTGCCCGTCGTGCTGGTAAAACAGTGGCTGAAAAGCCAGGTGCTACATCATTCAATCCATTGGTTGTTTATGGTGGAGTTGGATTGGGTAAGTCCCATCTTGCTCAAGCGATCGGGAATGAGGTCAAGCGTTTGCATCCGAATAAGGTAGTCCTGTATGTGAGTTCTGAAAAATTCATTAATCAGTTTCAGGATCATAGCCGTAATAATGCCATCAATGATTTCATACATTTCTATCAATTGATTGATGTGTTGATTCTTGATGATGTTCAGTTTTTCAATAGGGCTGAAAAAACGCAGGATGCTTTCTTTGCTATATTTAATCATTTACATCAATCTGGTAAGCAATTAATATTAAGTTCAGATAAGCCACCAAAAGATTTGGAAGGTTTGCAGGAACGTTTGCTTAGTCGATTCAGATGGGGGTTGAGTGCTGATCTTCAGGTTCCTGATTATGAAACTCGAATAGAGATTCTTGAGAAGAAAATGAAGAACAACGGTCTTGATCTTCCTAAAGATGTAGTTAAATACATTGCGTATAACATTCAAAATAATGTGCGTGAGCTTGAGGGGGCGTTGATTTCATTATTGGCACAATCTTCTCTCAATAAGCGTGAGATTGATCTTGATTTGGCGAAGAAGGTGTTGAGGAATTTCATCAAAACATCTTCTAAAGAAATTACGATTGATACCATTCAAAAAATGGTATGTGAGTTTTTTGATTTGCCTTACGATAGGTTGTTGCAGAAAACCAGGAAGCGTGAGATTGTGCAAGCCCGTCAAATCACTATGTATCTTTCTAAGATCTTCACAAAGAATTCTCTTAAGACCATTGGAGAACATTTTGGTGGAAGAGATCATACTACGGTTATACATTCTTGTCAGACTGTCAAGGATTTGATGGATACTGATAATTTGTTCAGGGAAAGTGTGATG
>CANKGM010000186.1 GCA_947481355.1 Chitinophagaceae bacterium | reverse complement strand
CGCTGATCTGATTGCCAAAATCGAGTTCCATCTGGACTAAAATATCCAGCATTCCCACCTTCCAAAAGAGAACTAACTCGACAAGTTACCACTTGATCATCATTATCATTTTGCCACATATCTCCAAAAGAGTCCATATAAGTTTCATAGCTATTTCGAAAACCATGACCAAGGACCTTCAATCCAGTACCATCTGGATTCATTACCATTTGAATACCACCCACCCAAATTTTACCATCATCACTTACCCTATTCCCCTCATTCGTTAAATTATAAGGTGTGCCTCCTGTATAGAGACTCCCTGAACGTAAAGTCCAGCCACTTTTATCCGTAACAGTATGAGGACCGGCATTTCCTACACTAAAATACCAACGGCCATCAGGACCGACCACCATGGAATGCAAGGCATGATCATGGTCTAGTCCACCAAAACCAGTTAACAATACTTCTTTCCTATCAGGCTTATCATCTCCATTATCATCAGTATAAACAATCAAATTTGGCGAACAAGAAACAATCACTTTATTTCCTACTACGGCTATACCAAGAGGTGAAATCAAATCGGGATCATCCACAAAAACGGTTGACTTGTCCGCTTTACCATCTTGATTTGTATCCTCCAAAATAATCACTCGATCACCTTTAGGGTGATGCAATGCGAGGGTTGAGTCGTTACTATGAAATCGGTAATTAACAGCTTCAGTTACCCAAATTCTTCCCTTACTATCCGTATCAATATTAGTTGGATTATAAAACATTGGGCTTTCTGCCCATAATGTTGCTTCTAAATCGGCTGGCATATAGAGATGAAGGTCATCCTGCTTATTACCATCTACTACGTTAAAAGAAATGGATAAAAAAAGTATAACAAATAGAAACGATATGATTGATATTTTTTTCATGGATGAATTAAGTTATGCCGAATTAAACAATAAATGATTTACCCAAATATCTGTTTTAGGTAGTTAAGGTTATACTGAGATGCTTTCACAATATCCATTTGGGGAGGCTTCGCGCCTTCAATTTGAATCCATCCATCCCCTTGATAACCGATTTCCTTTAATGCCTTCCCAATACGTTTCCAATCGAGGGTACCTTGACCAAGCAAAAATCCATTTTCTTTGAAATGCAATTCGCAAATATTGTCTTTCCCTAATAATTTCAATTCCTTGAATACATCATTTCCTGCATCTGCCGCATTTCGAAAATCATAATATACTTTGATGGCAGGAGAACCTACTTGCTGCATAATTTCGAGGTGTTCCTCTGCGGTCATATACGATTCTATTCCTAATGTAATACCTAATTTCTCTGCTTTAGGGGCTACGCGCTTTAATCGTTTTACTACTTCAGCTTTCCCAATTGAATCTTTTCTTAAATCACCTGCATAAAAAAAGGCT
The DNA here is from genome assembly GCA_947481355.1 of Chitinophagaceae bacterium. Lineage (GTDB taxonomy): Bacteria > Bacteroidota > Bacteroidia > Chitinophagales > Chitinophagaceae > Pollutibacter. The sequence continues at coordinate 3,472 of CANKGM010000186.1, read as the reverse complement.
AATAAGATAACAGATACATCTAAATTTATAGCAACATCAACACTATCCCATACCCATTCCTCCGTTCTCGGATCAGACTTGTAAGGAAAAGTATTTAATTCACCTATCGCTAAACTACTGATTTTGACACCTGTCTTTTTTGACTCCTTAATATAATTCGCTTGTACTTCTTTTTGTCTTAGCCACATGTTATTATCTATGCTTCCCAAGCTAACTTGTAAACCATCAAGACCTATTGCCTTTGCCACTTTAAATGCCTCAATTTCTGAAAACTTATCAATTGACCAATCGCATGTGCTAATCTTGAATTGACATGATTTACTAGAAGATAATAGAGCGTATGGGTCAACAGAGAACCCTGCTAGAGTTATTGCTGAGTTGGTTAAAAAATGGCGACGTGATGGCATATAGATAAATTGAAAGATTCTCTAAAAAGCATGCTTAAGATACTAAATATCTTCATAAGTAGTGGAATTAATAGAAGGAAAAAGCTTGTGGATTCATTCAGCAATCGACACATTAAGTAGGCAAATTATGTACCTTTCTGTTCCTTCAATGTATTCAATGACACAAAAAATAAACATGACAAAAGCAATCATCATCATACTTTCTATAGCAACTTTTTATGCTTGCCAAAATAAAAACCCTACAGAGACATCTGGAGGTTGGAAAAAGTATGCTGACAATCCTGTGTTAGGAGGTGATCTAGGAACCATATTTGATGTCAGTGTACTTAAACTGAATGACACCACCTTTAAGATGTATTGTTCCTGGAGACCAAAGAAAAGCATTGCACTATCTGAAAGTAAAGATGGATTGACTTGGTCTGAACCCGTTATTTGCCTGAGCTATGATGATAGCAGTAAATGGGAGAAAGACATTAACAGGCCAGTTGTGATAAAAAAAGGCGACTCATTATACATGTGGTACACTGGACAAAGCATAAAAGATGGAAGTGAATATTCATGTATTGGATTTGCAACGAGCAAAAATGGAAAAGATTGGAAAAAGATGAGTAAAGAACCAGTTCTCTTACCAACAGAAAACTGGGAAAAAGTTTCAGTGATGTGTCCGCATGTTATTTGGGATGAAAAGAAAAATCTATTTAAAATGTGGTATTCAGGTGGTGAACAATATGAGCCAGATGCTATTGGATATGCTATCAGTAAAGATGGACAACATTGGACAAGACACTCAGGTAATCCCATATTCTCTAATAATAAAAAAAATACCTGGGAGCAAGCAAAAGTAACAGCATGTCAGGTGATAAAACGAGAAAATGATTATTTAATGTTTTATATAGGTTTTACAAATATTGATTACGCACAAATTGGTATGGCAAAATCAAAAGATGGAATTAATGACTGGATACGGTTTGATCAAAATCCAATCATAAAGCCTGGAATGGGATGGGATTCAAGTGCTGTGTATAAACCCTATGCTGTTCAAGACAAAAACAGATGGCTATTATACTATAATGGAAGAAGAAACAACCAGGAGCAAATAGGAATAGCTATTCACGAAGAAAATCAGCTTGGCTTTTAATTATCACATTATGAAAAATAAATTTATTTCATCCCTTAGAATATTTACTTTTTTGTTTTCTATTTCAACAACCACTGCACAACACAGTATTCTTAACCCAGAGCATTACAAGCATTACATAGACAGATTTAATTTATATGATAATGAATTGTATAAAGAATATATACCCAATGATCAAAGCTGGGTATTCCTTTCCACTTCAATACCACTATTTGATTGTCCAGATAAACAAATGGAAAGTACTTATTATTTCAGGTGGTGGACATATAGGAAACATATAAAAAAAACAGACAATGGATTCGTTATTACAGAATTCTTACCTAATGTCCCCTGGGCAGGAAAATACAATACAATAAGTTGTCCGGCAGGACATCATTTTTATGAAGGCCGATGGCTGAATAATAATATATACCTAAACGATTATGCCAAGTTTTGGTTTCGTGAGGCAGAGCACATTTTTGACTATAGTTTTTGGGCTGCTGATGCACTATACAATTACTATTTAAGCACACATGATAATTCATTGATGAAGGAACTATTACCCGACTTAGTACGCTATTATGAGTCGAGAGAAAAAAATCAGCTTGATTCCAATGGATTATTCTGGCAAGTGGATGGAAGAGATGGTATGGAAGAATCTGTTTGCGGAAGTGGATATAGAGCAACAATTAATTCATATATGTATGGTGATGCCATTGCTATTTCTAAAATAGCCGCTATCACAGGTGAACATAAATTATCTGATCGATTTACACAAAAAGCTGGAGCTATAAAAAAAATAATACAAGATAAACTATGGGATAAGAATGATGATTTTTTCAAGGTGCTACCCAGAGAAGACAATCAGCCCTTATGCACAGCAAAAGAACTCCACGGATACACCCCTTGGTATTTCAATATACCTGACTCATCTTACTCAATTGCTTGGAAATATATCATGAGCCCTAATTACTTTTATGCGCCATTTGGATTAACAACTGTTGAACAGCATAATGATGGCTTCAAAATTTCTTATAAAGGTCATGAATGTCAATGGAGAGGGCCAAGTTGGCCATTTGCTTCGGCAATAACACTCACTGCCATGGCCAATCTATTAAATAATTACACACAGGACTATGTCTCCAAAAAAGACTACCTGCAGTTATTGAAAGACTATTCAAGCGCACAGCAAATAACTTCAGAAAATGGAGAAGTTCGACCTTGGATTGACGAAAACCTAAACCCGTATACAGGTGATTGGATTGCTCGAACACGATTGAAGTCATGGGAAAATAATAACTGGTCAGCAGAAAAAGGAGGTGTAGAACGAGGTAAAGATTATAACCATTCAACCTTTTGTGATTTGATAATCACTGGCTTGATTGGCTTAAGGCCTCAAGAAGAAGGTGTTATAATAAACCCGTTATTACCTGAAAATTCATGGACTTATTTTTGTTTGGACAATCTTAGTTATCATGGGAAAACATTGACTATTCTATATGACAAAACCGGAAATCAATACAATAAGGGGAAGGGTTTGATGCTTTTTGTTGATGGCAAATTAGCTGGCAAGTCACAACACTTGAACACTATCAAAATAAACAAAATATAACTATACCATACGATTGTTCTTCTACTCCCTATGAAAAGGATTCGAAAAAAAATCATCCACTTGTTTATTGAATAGCTGAGGATACTCTCTCAACGTAGCATGGCCAGAATTTGGTAAAATCCAAAGGTAGGCCTGAGGGATATGTTGGAAAATCAATGCAGTATGTTGTACATTAATTAAGTCATCGTCACCTCCTATTATAAGTGATGGACATTTTATAGAGTGCAGACTTTCTAACATAATATTAGGCTGAAACCAATCCAATAAAAATAGCTTCCATCTATTTTTATCTTCTGCTGTTTTGAAACTCTTTACATCTGTAGTAAGAAATCTTTT
>CANKGM010000185.1 GCA_947481355.1 Chitinophagaceae bacterium | reverse complement strand
GAGACAATCCATACTAAAAAAATCAATACAGGTGAGGGGAGTGTATTGATCATGATGGAAGGCACTACAAAAATTCCACTTCCAATTACCGACCCGATGACAATGCCGAGGCAGGAGAGGAAGGAGAGTTTGTATTGAGGAGAGCTGGGATGAGAGAGGTTAGACATTAGACGTTAGATAATAGACGTTAGTAGTTAGATGATAGATGTTAGACATTAGTAGTGAGTAAATACAAAAATATTTAAGCAAAATAAAATTGATAAAAATTATAAAAACCTAATATCTAACATCAAACTACTAACGTCTATTTTCTAACATCTAACTACTAATGTCTAACGTCTCACTTCTTATAAATTCCCCTTCTTTAACTCACTCACAGCAAAATCAACTGCTCTTGCTGTTAATGCCATATAGGTAACAGATGGGTTTTGGCATGCAGATGATGACATAGCTGACCCATCGGTGATGAATACATTCTTTGCATCATGCATTTGGTTCCATTTGTTGAGTACTGAAGTTTTAGGATCATTACCCATGCGTGCTGTTCCCATTTCATGGATACAGAATCCTGGGGCAGGCATGTTGTCGTATGTTTTTACATTTTTAATACCAGCTGTTTCAAGCATTTCTGCAGCACTATTTTTCATATCGACACGCATTTTCATTTCGTTCTCTTTGAATTCGCAATCGATATCCAGTGTTGGTAGTCCCCACTTATCTTTTTTGTCTTTATTTAGGGTTGCTTTATTTTCATAATATGGAAGGTGTTCGCCCCATGAGCCCCAGCCCATTGACCAATTGCCTGGTTCGGTTACACTTTCTTTCAATTCAACTCCGATTTCATCTGATGATGCGCGATTTCTTGATGCGCCACCTTGGTAACCGAATCCACGAACGTAGCCTGCTGAAGAGCCACCATCGAGGTTTCGGAAGCGTGGAACATAGATACCGTTTGGCCTGCGTCCGAAGGTATATTTATCTTGAAACCCATCATAATCGCCATATGCGCCAACACCGTAGTGGTGATCCATTAGGTTATGTCCCACTTGCTCACTACTATTACCAAATCCATTCGGGAAGACATCTGAAACCGAGTTCAATAAAATCTGGGTAGTGCCTAAGGTTGAGGCATTGAGGAATACGATTTTAGCGAAATATTCTTCTGTTTTGTTTGTTTCGGCATCGAGGATGCGTACACCTTTAGCGCGCCCGGTTTCTTTATCGTATAATACTTCAGTTGTGATGGCGTTTGGTCTCAATGTGAGATTACCGGTTGCCGCAGCAGCAGGGAGTGTGGCTGAATTTGAGCTGAAGTACCCGCCAAATGGGCATCCTTCGTGGCATTTATTACGGAATTGACAAGGACCTCTTGTTCCAATTTTAGCGGTATGGTTAGCTGCTCGACCAATAATCATCGGTCTACCCATTTTGGTTTTTAGGTTTTGAGCAACCATTTGCTCAAGGCAGTTCATTTCCATAGCAGGTAGGAATTCGCCATCTGGTAGATGTGTAAGTCCGTCTTTTGAACCACTTATTCCCGCGAATTTTTCTACATAGCTATACCAAGGTGCGATGTCTTTGTATCGAATTGGCCAATCGGTGCCATGACCATCTTTTGCATTGGCTTCAAAGTCGAGATCGCTCCAACGATAGCATTGACGGCCCCACATGAGTGAGCGGCCTCCAACGTGGTTTCCACGAATCCAGTCGAATGGTTTTACTTGGGTATATGGGTTTTCAACATCGTTTACGAAGAATTTTTTAGATACTTCATTATACGCATAGCATTTGCTTTGGATGGGTGAGTTCTTTTTATCTTCTTGTGTTTTATTGTTGTGGTGTTCAAGTTCCCAAGGATCTTTTTCAGTTCCCGTATAGTCTTTTATATGTTCTACATTTCTGCCTCGTTCAAGGAGTAAGGTTTTTAGTCCGTGTTCAGTAAGTTCTTTAGCTGCCCAGCCGCCGGAGATGCCCGAGCCTACTACAATAGCGTCGAAATGATTTGAAGATGGCATGTTGAATCGATTTAAATATTATGTTAGTAACAAAGTGTATACAATATACAAAGAGTTTTATCAAAATATAGAGGGGTGCAAACTAATTAAGGCTGTTTTTCTGATGAATTTTATAGAGCTACTTTACTTAGGCTAGATTGCTCATTAATTTTGTCATTTGCCCCTCTTCAATTATATTTGCAGTCCTCTGGTGCGGTAGCTCAGTCGGTAGAGCAATGGACTGAAAATCCATGTGTCGCCGGTTCGATCCCGGCCCACACCACAGAAGCCCTGGCAATAATGCTGGGGTTTTTTGTTTTTATGCAGGTGAGCATCAGTTAGAATATTTCTGTCGCCTGTTCCCTGCCTGCCGGCAGGCAGGGATCCCGGCCCACACCACGACAAAAGCCTGATATTCAAGAATAACATTGATTATCAGGCTTTTTTAATTGCAAACAAATGCAAATACATGCATATAAATGCAGTTTTACCGAGCATTTACCGAGCACGAATTTAGGCCTGTTTTTCTGCTCAAAACTGCTGTTTTCTGCTTCATTTAGCATCGCTGAAAAAGTTGTAAATGATTAAATTTTACACACTTAAACAGCAAAATTATGTACACAGTCCAAAAAGGAGCCAGCGAAATTTATTTCAATTTTATGCTAAAAGCGAGCACAACTTACCCCAATGTCGAATCTCCCATTGTTTTCAGGGTCATTTACCGAAAAGAACGGAAAGACGTATTCACCGGCTACTCAACTTAAAATTTTGGTGTTAACGCGTATTGATTTATACAAGTCTTTAATAAAATGAATTAGCTTAGTAGCATATATGACTACACTGGTATTTTAAACTATAAACTAACTATTTCATGCTAGCATAAAACTTTTTTAGAGTCACTAAGAAGTCTGGTATTTCTTCAATTTTAGATTCTGTCCAAAATTCAATTTGTTCTCCTCCTCCAGTTTCGTCGCCCAAAGGACCGAAGTCAAGTATATGCACAGTAATTCTTGCAACTTTTTCTTTGATCAGAAATGAAAAGAACAGTTCTTTTGATTTGAATACGTATTCTTTTGATTTATTTTTATATGTTACTTTAAGATTAGGTATGATATCTCTTTCAATATATGTGAATGGATTTCTAATTTCCATCATTTGTATAGAGATCTTCTTAAATACATGATGATGGAGGATTGATTATACTAAGTGCTATTTTAAATTATATATCAATCCTCAAATACCTTATGGAGTAAATAAGTAAACTTGTATTTTATAAATCATAAACCAAGTTAAAATATGAATTCATTTAAACTTAATTGCCAAAAATCCGAGCAAACATTTGACTGTCTTAGTCATGATAGTGAGTTTACCTTGGTAAAAGTTGTTATAGAGCCTTCTTTTAAATATTCTACAAGTGATCTGCAAAAATTGCTTACAGGTTTTTATTTTCAATTAGGAGAGGTTTATTCTGTAAATGATGAAATAATTAAATCAAGATTGAGGCCGCTTGAAATTTCAAAAGAAATAAATCTGACACACAATTCTATTCATTTTAATCAGACTATATTAAATGAAGAATTTTATATTGATGGTATAAAGACATTTTACAATCAATTAAATGTAAAATTGATTAATCGCTATGACACATTTGGTGATTTGAATGTTGAAGTGTTTTATGACAGTCATGATATTTTACGGTTTATTTAATTGTCCATAAATCAAATTCTATATCTGATAAAATAATCTGGGGAATTTTAATTAACCATATCCCATTACTTCATACTGAAGTTCAAGCACTATTAAGTAAGTAACAAAAAATAATATATTTATATTACTTTTCATTTGATGAAAAATGATGTATTTTTATACTGTTCATTTATAGCCGAGCATCATCCGAGAACGATCATTTTCAGTGAGATCTTTATAAGACAGAAAGCATCAATTTATTTGCAAAATTTTTTGCTGAAACCCTTATCATTAAAGCGTTTAAGCGAGTAATCAATTTTGATTATCATTCAACTTTTATAGTGGCCAAGTGTACGCCCCACACCACAGAAGCCCTGGTGAAATGCTGGGGTTTTTTGTTTTTATACAGGTGAGTATTAGTTGGAATATTTATGTCGCATGTTTCCTACCTGCCTTTTAAAAGGGGTTTTCAGCTACCCACTAACAGATTACTTTACAGTGATCTGTTAGTGGAGATATACTTTAAAGATGAAGGTATTACCTAATTGTATTAGTTATTACTTTTTATTCCATTCAACAGTTACAATGACTTCGTTTTTTCTTGCAATAAGTTGGTAAGGTGGGTTGTATCCTAGATATCTAAAATGTCCGATTGTTTTTATTCCTTTTTCGACTAATGATTTTTTAAGTTGGTCTGCGTATTTTTTTATAGTAGCATCATTTGCAAATCCACCAAATGAAATTGCCGCAACATGCTCTCCTTCACTTTTATGTAACTTCACGTTTGAATCATTAGGACGGGGTAGCGTTTTGATATCATACACAGAGGGCATCACAAAGCTCATGGATGAACCTTCCGTACTTATATCCATATGTACAGGTGATGTCATAGCAATCTTGGCAGATGTTGAATTATTGCCAAATATGTAGCCAGCAATTTTACGAAAGCCAGAACTACCAAGTTCTTTATATGATTTTGCGGATGATTCAATGGTGGCATAAGTAGCTGGAGGATAGTATCTGATTTCAAAGTTATTTTCCTTTTTAATGACCTCATATTGCTGCTTTTCAATTTTGCTTGTTGATATCGCCATAAAAGATTGTAATGCAATAATGATGAGTAAAATGGCTAAAAAGGCTATTGTCATCTTTTTCATGTTAATATAATTTTTTATAACATTCGACTCATGATTTAGGTTCAAATAATCCGTTTTT